>NZ_JBIDAK010000001.1:0-237758 GCF_043202455.1 Kitasatospora sp. NPDC048194 | reverse complement strand
GGCCCCCCGGGCCCGGCGCCCCCCGGGCCCGGGGCCCCCCCCCCCCCGGGGGCCGGGGGGGCCGGGCCCCCCCCCCCCCGGGCCCCCCCCGCCCCCCCCCGGCGGGGGGCCGGCCCCCGGGCCGGGAGCGAGGCGGGAGCTCCCAACGCCGGGGGGCCGGGCGTGGGCGAGGAAGCGGGTGGTGGGCAGGCGGAGGGTGAGGTGGGTGAGGAGGAGGGTGGGTGGGGGGTGGGGGGAGGGGGTGGGCCCCCCGGAACACTCGCACCGGAAGTCGACGCCGCCGACTTCCTACGCAGCGCCCCCACCCCGAAGGCCGGCGCCCCGAGGGCACCGGCCTTCCCGGTGGACCGAGGAGCCGCCGAACCGCCGAGCCCCGCCCGGTCCCGGCGGGCGCCGCCCTCCCGCCGCCCCGGGAAATGCCGGCGGCCACCGGGTGGCGAGCAGGCACAATGGCCTAGTGATGGTGGGCCGTCCGGAGTCGGGGGGCCAGGGATTGGAGGCCCGGGTGAGCGATCTACCGCGCAAGGCAGTGACCCGCACGGCACGGCTCGCCGCCCTGCCGCTGGGGATAGCCGGACGGGCCACGCTCGGGCTCGGCAAGCGCATCGGCGGCCGCTCCGCCGAGGTGGTCACGGCCGAGCTCCAGCAGGCCACCGCGGACCAGTTGTTCAAGGTCCTCGGCGAGCTCAAGGGCGGGGCGATGAAGTTCGGGCAGGTGCTGTCCGTCTTCGAGGCCGCGCTGCCCGAGGAGGTCGCCGGGCCGTACCGGGCGGCGCTCACCAAGCTGCAGGACGCCGCTCCCCCGATGCCCGCCGCCAAGGTGCACGCCGCACTGGCTGAGCGGCTCGGCGCGGGCTGGCGCGAGTTGTTCCGGGAGTTCGACGACCGCCCGGCGGCGGCCGCCTCGATCGGTCAGGTGCACCAGGCAGTCTGGCACGACGGCCGGCGGGTCGCGGTGAAGGTGCAGTACCCGGGGGCAGGTGAGGCACTGCTCGCCGACCTGTCCCAGC
Source organism: Kitasatospora sp. NPDC048194 (assembly GCF_043202455.1). Lineage (NCBI taxonomy): Bacteria > Bacillati > Actinomycetota > Actinomycetes > Kitasatosporales > Streptomycetaceae > Kitasatospora > Kitasatospora sp. NPDC048194. Next base: position 236,748 of record NZ_JBIDAK010000001.1, on the reverse strand, counting down.
TGAGCCGGGTGGCCTGGCTGGTCGGCCCACTGATCCCCGGGCTGGACATCAAGCCGCTGATCACCGAGCTGCGCGAGCGGGTCTCGGAGGAGCTGGACTACGAGCTGGAGGCGCAGGCCCAGCGCCGGCACGCCGAGGAGTTCGCGGGCGATCCGGACATCCTGGTGCCACGCGTGGTGGCGCAGGCCGACCAGGTGCTGGTCACCGAGTGGATGGACGGCACCCCGTTGTCCGAGGTGATCGCGCGCGGCACCCAGGAGGAGCGTGACCGCGCCGGGCAGTTGTTGGCTCGCTTCCTGTTCGCGGGCCCGTCCCGGACGGGCCTGCTGCACGCGGATCCGCACCCGGGCAACTTCCGGTTGCTGAAGGACGACGGTCCGGCGTCCGGCTGGCGGTTGGGCGTGCTGGACTTCGGGACGGTGGACCGGTTGCCGGGCGGGCTGCCCGCGCCGATCGGTGCCTCGTTGCGGATGGCCCTGGACGGGGACGCGGCGGGCGTGCTGAAGATGCTGCGGGAGGAGGGCTTCGTGAAGCCCTCGATCCAGCTGGATCCGGATGCGGTGCTGGACTACCTGCTGCCGATCATCGAGCCGGCCGCGGTGGACACCTTCCACTTCACCCGGACGTGGATGCGTGCCCAGGCGGCCCGGATCGCGGATCCCCGCTCGCCCGCCTACAACCTGGGGAAGCAGCTGAACCTGCCGCCCGCGTACCTGCTGATCCACCGGGTGACGCTGAGCACCATCGGGGTGCTGTGCCAGCTGGGCGCCAAGGCGCCGTTCCGGGCCGAGATGCTGAAGTGGCTGCCGGAGTTCTCCGGCGAGCCGTCGGCGCCGGCCGGCTCCGCCGGGCATCGCGGCCCCGCCGACGCGCAGAACACCCCGGAGGACACCTCGGACACACCGCGACCGCCGCGGACACCGCGGAAGCCCTGATACCTCGGGGCCCCCGGGAGCCCTCGGCGAGCGCCGCGAGGCGGCCGCCCGCGAGAGCTGATGAGGAGTGGGCTGGAAACTGAGAAGCTGCGGAGCTGAGACGCTGCGCAGCTCCGCAGCCGGCGAGAACGCCGAACGGCCGCAGGCCGCTCCCCGTGGACGGGAGCGGCCTGCGGCACGACAGCGGCGGTGCGCCGGTCGAACGAACCGGCGGCGGCCCTTACATCAGGGCGACGGCGAGCGCCTTGCGGGCCCGCATCGAGGCCCGCTCGGCCCGCTGCTTGAGCTTGCGGGCCCGGACGACCCGGCTGACGAGCCGTTGGTTCTCGGCCTCGTGCATCCTGTCTTGCATATGGGCACGGGCCAGGGATTCATGCAGGAGTTGCATCTCGAGGATCCTGTTCTGGGTCTGAAGTTCGGTGGTCTGCTCGGCGCGGACGGTCGGATCGATGGCGGCGGGGGTCATGTGGTGGTCCTGCTCGTGGTGCGTGCTCGGGAATGGGCGGGTGCGGGCGGCTGCGTCGGCCTTGGCGGCGGCGATCCGTACGGACCGGCGGAGGGCCGTGTCCAGCGGGGGCTGCTCTCCCCTGCGGACGGGCCTGGCGTGGTCGGCGGGGTTCACGCCATGACCTCGGTCTTGCGCGGACGGCCCCGCGGCCGCTTGCGGGCCACGACGACGCCCTGGACGAAGAGCTCGCCACCCCAGACGCCCCACGGCTCGCGCCGCTCGAGGGCGCCGGCCAGACAGGCGTCCTTCACCGGACAGGTGCCGCAGAGGGACTTCGCGTACTCGACGTCGGCGGGCGTCTCGGCGAAGAAGACCTCGGGGTCGAAGGCGCGGCACGGGATGGGGAGACCGAGTGCCTCGGCCTGCTCGATCGAGCTGATCTGCATGGAAGGAACCTCCGGAGGGTCGGCCTGGTCGGCCTTGGTGATCTGGCTTGTCGGCGGTACGGACGGGATGGGCGGCGTGATGACCGTGGACACTGTGGGCGTCTTCCTCGTCTTCTCAGTGGTTCCGGCCCAGTGGACTGGTGGTGCTGGGCCGGAGGCCCCGGAGGGCCTGGGTGGTCTTGCGTACCGGACAAAACAGAAGGGCCGCGGATCCCGGTGTGACGGGTTCCGCGGCCCTGGAGGTGCCGACCTGAGGCTGACTCAGGTTCGTTCTCTCCAGGGTTCAGGGCCGCGGAAGGCCCACATCCGGGTGGCCTCGGTGCCGATAAAGGCGGCCTTGGCCTGCTTGATCTGCTGCTCGTTCTGCTTCTGGGCGTTTCCGGCACCGATGACCTGCGCATAGCCGCCGTGCATGGCGGCGGCTACGGCCGCCTTCGGTGCCTGGATCGGTCGCTCGTCGCACATGGGACGCGACGTGCCGACCGACGCCCAGTCACGGGACAGACCGGTCTCGACGACGGTGCCTTCGACACTCCTGCCGCCCGCGAGGTGCAGATCCGCGATGCGCAGATCCGCGCCGTGCAGATCAGTGTGTCCAAGACCACTGACAGCGGAGGCGACGAAGACACCGGTGGCGTCGAGACCCAGACCGGTTCCACCGAGCTCGGCGAGCGCCCGCAGGCGGGCGGCACGCAGGGAGGCAGCGACAACGGTCTGGCCAGTCATTTTGGTGATCATGATGTTTCCCACTGTCTTCGCCTCCTCTCGGCGTCTCGCGGAGCCTGGTTCCCCTGGCTCCGAATGTTCGGATGTCTGTCTCGGTGTAGCTGTGGGGCGAGGGGAATCGGCACAGGTTTCACCCCGTGCGACCGCGTCCCCTTGACCGCTCCGGCAGGCTATTGCGCTCCCGGTATGCCGCGCAAACTATTTTTCGCGCGAGTTCCGCGATCGGATCGGCAGGCGGTTCGGGCGCGGTCCGCGGTGCGGCCCGCCGCACGTCGCCGCGCCGGCTTCGAAGTCCCCCGAGCAGTCCCCTGGACCGCGCCCGTGCCGGCTCACGCCGGATCGACCGGACCGTCGTCCTCGACGCCGTCCGGATCTTCCTCGGGCTCCTCCCCCGCACACAACGAGAGCACGGCGGCCCCGTACTTGTCCAGCTTCATGGCGCCGACCCCGGAGATCTGGGCCAGTTCCTGGCGGCTGGCGGGCACGTCCTCGGCGATCGCCATGAGCGTCGCGTCGGTGAACACCACGTAGGCCGGGGCGCCCTGCTTCCTGGCCTGCCGGGCCCGCCAGTCACGCAGCCGTTCGTACAGGCCCTCGTCCATCGTGGAGGGGCAGTCCTCGCAGCGGCGCAGCTTGCGTTCGACGGCCTCGGTGAGGACCTTGCCGCAGACTCGGCACTTGACCGGTCCGCGGGCCCGTCGGGCGGCCGAGCGCTCGCCGGTCTCGACGCTCCCCCGCGCGCCGCGCGCGCCGCTGCGCGCGCCCGGGATCCCCGAGCCGGGGCGCAGCCCGTCGAGGAAGCGGCTGGGTTTGCGGGAGGCGCGGCCACCCGGGGAGCGGGCGAGGGCCCAGGAGAGACTGAGGTGTCGGCGGGCGCGGGTGACGCCGACGTACAGGAGGCGGCGTTCCTCCTCGATCTGTTCGTCGGTCTTGGCGTAGATGATCGGCAGGGTGCCCTCGGTGAGGCCGACGAGGTAGACGGCGTCCCATTCGAGGCCCTTGGCGGCGTGGAGGGAGGCGAGGGTGACGCCTTCGACGGCGGGGGCGTGCTGGGCGGCGGCTCGGGCGTCGAGTTCGGCGACGTAGGCGGCGAGGTCGGTGGTGCGGCCGTCGGCGGTGCGGGTCCGTTCGAACTCCTCGGCGAGCCGGACGAGGGCGGCGAGGGATTCCCAGCGGTCGCGGACGGCGCCGGAGCCGGCGGGGGGTTCGGGGGTGAAGCCGCGGGTGGCGAGGACGGCGCGGACCTGGCCGGCGAGGTCGGGGGTGCCGGCGGTGAGGGGGTCGGCGGCGGCGCGGGCGGCGCCGCGCAGCAGGATGCCGGCGTCGCGGACCTCGGGGCGTTCGAAGAACCGTTCGGCGCCCTTGAGCTGGTAGGGGACGCCGAGGTCGGCGAGGGCCTGTTCGTAGACCTCGGACTGGCCGTTGGTGCGGAAGAGGACGGCGATCTCGCTGGCGCGCACGCCGGTGGCGAGGAGGTCCTTGATGCGGCGGGCGGTGGTCTCGGCCTCGGTGGGTTCGTCCTCGTACTCGGTGTAGACGGGCTCGGGGCCGGCTTCCCGCTGGGAGACGAGTTCGAGGCGGTGGCGGGCGGCTTCGCCGCGGGCCTGGGCGAGGAGTCCGTTGGCGAGGTGGACGACCTGGGGGGTGGAGCGGTAGTCGCGGACGAGTTTGACGACGGTGGCCTGGGGGTGGCGGCTGCGGAAGCCGAGGAGGTAGTCGGGGGTGGCGCCGGTGAAGGAGTAGATGGTCTGGCTGGCGTCGCCGACGACGCAGAGGCTGGCGCCGCCGTCGGGGCCGGTCCACTGGTCGAGCAGGCGCTGCTGGAGGGGGGAGACGTCCTGGTACTCGTCGACGGTGAAGTGCCGGTACTGGGAGCGGACCTGGTCGGCGATGTCGGGGCGGTCCTCCAGGATGGCGGCGGTGAGGAGCAGGACGTCCTCGAAGTCGATGCTGCCGCGGCGGGTCTTGGTCTCCTCGTAGACCCGGTAGACCTGGGCGGTCTCGGCGGGGTCGCGGGGGGCTTCGCGGCCGGATTTGGCGACGGCGGCGGGGTAGTCCTCGGGGGCGGTCTGGGTGACCTTGGCCCATTCGATCTCGGCGGTGAGGTCGCGCAGTTCGGTGCGCTGGACGCGCAGTCCGCAGCGGCCGGCGGCTTCGGCGACGAGTTGGACCTTGCGTTCGAGGAGCTGGGGCACCGGACCGCCGACGGCGCGGGGCCAGAAGTACTGGAGCTGGCGCAGGGCGGCGGCGTGGAAGGTGCGGGCCTGGACGCCGTCGGCACCGAGCTGGCGCAGGCGGCCGCGCATCTCGCCGGCGGCTCGGGCGGTGAAGGTGACGGCGAGGACCTGGGCGGGCTGGTAGACGCCGCTGCGCACGCCGTAGGCGATGCGGTGGGTGATGGCCCGCGTCTTGCCGGTGCCGGCGCCGGCGAGGACGCAGACGGGGCCGTGCAGGGCGGTGGCGACGGCGCGCTGTTCGGGGTCGAGCCCGGCGAGCACGGCGTCGGGGCCCGTGGCGGCGCCGGGGTCGGCCCAGGGGGAGCCGTGGGGGGCGTCGTACGGGTTGCCGCTCAAGAGGTCTTCCTGCATGCGTTCCATCTTCTCAGTCCGGTGGGACAGTCCGGGCGGGGTTGTCCACAGGCCCGGTGTGATCGCAGGATGATCGCTCTGCGTGCTGATCGATGGCATGCCGGAATGCCCGCCGCGCGGTGGACGTTCCGTTCGGAGACCGTGTGTCCCTCTCTTTCGAAGGAGCCCCCTCGATGTCCGGCAGCGTGACGATGTACAGCACGACCTGGTGTGGGTACTGCAACCGGCTCAAGAGCCAGCTGGACCGTGAAGGCATCGGTTACACCGAGATCAACATCGAGGAGGACCCGGCGTCGGCGGCCTTCGTGGAGTCGGTGAACGGCGGCAACCAGACGGTGCCGACGGTGCTGGTGCAGCCGGCCGGCGGCGGTGAGCAGGTCGTGATGACGAACCCGAGCCTGCTCCAGGTGAAGAAGGCGCTCGCGGCCTGATCCGCGCCGGACGGGCCCCGGCGGACCCGGTCGGCCCGGCGGACCCGGCCGGCCCGGCGCACCCGGTCGGCCCGGCCGCGGGGCCGGTGCCGCCCCGGTCGGCGCGCGCGGTCACGGCGCGTCGGCCCGGGCCGGGTCGACGGGTGCGGCGGGCGCGGGCAGCGTGGTGCGTGCGCCGAGGTCGCCGATGCCGTAGACGAGTCGGCTGCGGTCGGCGGAGTAGCGGGTCTCGATGACCCGGACGGGCCCGCGCCGGTCGTAGGTGACGCGGGTCTGCACCATGAGGGGGACGCCGGGGCCGCCCTGGAACCACTGGGCCTCCTCGGGGCCGGGCATCCGGGCGACGAGGTGGTCGACGGCGCCGATCTCGGTGCGGCCGAGCGCGGCGAGGACGGCCTCGTCGCCGCCGTCGACGGGGTCGGGTTCCATCAGCGGGGTGCCGGCGGCGAGTCCGGCCCGGTAGTGGCTCTCCTCGATGGAGTAGGGCTCGCGGTCGAGCAGTCGCAGTTGGCGGCGGACGACGATGGCCTCGCCGGGGCGCAGTCCGAGGCGTTCGGCGATGTCGACGCGGGCCCGGACGATCATCATCTCGAAGTCGGTGCTGAGCTCGCGTCCGGCGTCGGCGGCTTCGCCGAGGTAGACGTCGGAGGGAGTGGCGAGGCAGTCGCGCGGGGCGGCGGCGAGGGTGGGGCCGTAGGCGCGGTGGTCGAGGACGGGGTGTTCGCGCAGGTAGGTGCCCTTGCCCTGGAGGCGGACGAGCCGGCCTTCGTTGACGAGGACGTCGATCGCGAGGCGGACGGTGTTGCGCGCGACGCCGTACTGGCGTTCCAGTTCGCTCTCGACCGGGATGGCGGCGTCGGCGGTGAACTCGCCCTCGGCGATCCGGCGGCGCAGGTCGGCGGCGAGGCGCTGGTATTTGGGGGATTGGGCGGTGCCCCGGGGGATGGTCACCCGAGTGAATGTAGCGAGCGGGGTGACGCGTTTTCAGCCGTTTCCGGCAATGTCGTCCGGGCGGGTCGACGGTGCGGTTCCGGGCGTGTCGTGCGGTAGCAGAACTGGCCCGTCCGGCCACGAACAGTCGGTCGACGGCGGTTTCCGGAGAGGGGCGGGACGAAAGACAGGGGCGCGCGGCATAAGCCACGCGCCCCCTTTTGCGTGCAAGCGCCGGGAATCCGGACGGGGTTACCAGCGCGCGCTCGCGGGCAGCGGTTCGCCGTACCAGAGTTCGACCAGGTGACGGGCGATCGAGATGCCGGAGGGCGGCAGGATCTCGCCCGCGGCCATTCCGGCGCGCAGTTCCTCCCGGGAGAACCAGCGCGCCTCGGCGAGCTCCTCGCCGTCCACGGTGATCTCGGTGCCGCCGGGCAGCGCCTTGCCCATGAAGCCGAGCATCAGGCTGGACGGGAACGGCCAGGGCTGGCTGGCGACGTAGCGCACCTCGCCGACCCGCACCCCCGCCTCCTCCTGCACCTCGCGGGCCACCGCCTGCTCGAGCGACTCCCCCGGCTCGACGAAGCCGGCCAGGGTGGACCAGCGGCCCTCCGGCCACAGGGCCTGGCGGCCGAGCAGGCAGCGGTCCTGCTCGTCGGTGATCGCCATGATCACCGCCGGGTCGGTGCGCGGGTAGTGCTCGGCCGCGCAGGAGGTGCAGCGCCGCACGTGCCCGGCGCCGGCCTTCTCCGTCGGGTGCCCGCAGCGCGAGCAGAAGCTGTGCAGCCGGTGCCAGTGCTCCAGCGCGACGGCGTGCACCAGCAGTCCGGAGTCCCGGTCGGACAGCAGGGCGCCGACCTCGCGCAGCCCGGCCGGGCGGGCGTCGCCGTCCAGGCGGCCGGGCAGGCTCTCGCCGGCCAGCGCGAAGTACGAGACGCCGTCCTCGTCGGTGCCGAGGAAGTACCGGTCACCGGTCTGCGGTGCCTCGAAGGAGGGCAGCAGCACGAGTTCGGTGCCCTGCGCGGTGTCGACGACGAAGGCCTCGCCGCCGGCGATGGGCAGCACCCGGGTGGCGGGGTGGCTCCACGCGGCCGCCAGCCACGGTTCGTCGAAGCGGTGCTCGGCCGCCCGGTCCACCCCGGACCTGGCCAGGGCCAGCGGGCGCTCGGTCTCAGGCACGGTGCTCAACTCGTTCCATCCCCATGTGGTGAATCATCCGGATGAGTGGTCTGACTGCCATGGTCCGGCGCGAGCGGACTCACGCGCCGGGCCGGAAGTTCTCGGCCAGGTCGCCCCACAGGTACGCGGCGGTCTCCACGCCCTTGGCCAGCAGGCCCAGTTCGACCTTCTCGTTGACCGAGTGCCAGCCGTCCGAGGGCACCGAGATGCCGAGGAACAGCACCGGCGCGCCCAGCACGTCCTGGAGGTCGGCGGCGGGGCCGGAGCCGCCCTCGCGGGTGAAGAGGATCTTCTGGCCGAAGGCGCGGCCCATCGCACGCACGGTGGACTGCAGCGCCGGGTGGTCCAGCGGGGTCAGGCACGGCCGGGTCGCGCCCGGGAAGACCAGCTCGTGGCGGATGCCCTCGGGCACCCGCTCGGCCACCCAGGCGCGCACCGCCTCGCGGACCTTCTCCACCTCCTGGCCGGCGACCAGCCGGAAGGACAGCTTCAGGTGCGCCGAGGACGGCACGATGGTCTTGCCGCCGGGGCCGGTGTAGCCGCCCCAGATGCCGTTGACCTCGGCGGTCGGACGGGCCCAGATCCGCTCCAGGGTGGAGTAGCCGGCCTCGCCGCGGGTGCCGTACGACTTGGCGACGCGCAGCCACTGCTCCTCGTCGAAGGGCAGCTCGGCGAAGAGTTCGCGCTCCCGCTCGGTCAGCTCCACCACCCCGTCGTAGAAGCCCGGGATCGCGACCCGGCGGTCGTCGTCGTGCAGGGCCGCGGCCAGCTCGGCCGCGACCTGCGCCGGGTTGGGGACGGCGCCGCCGAAGGAGCCGGAGTGGATGTCGGTGTCCGGCCCGTACAGGTCGATCTGGGCGTCGGCCAGTCCCCGCATGCCGGTGCAGACGGTCGGCGTGGTCTCGGACCACATGCCGGTGTCGGAGATGACCACGACGTCGGCTGCCAGCCGGGCGGCCTCGCGCCGGACCAGGTCGGCGAAGTGCGGCGAGCCGGACTCCTCCTCGCCCTCGACCAGCAGCTTGAGGTTGACGGCCGGCGCGGTGCGGCCGGTGGCGGCCAGGTGGGCGCGCACGCCCAGGGTGTGGAAGAACACCTGGCCCTTGTCGTCGGCGGCGCCGCGGGCGTACAGCCGGTCGCCGACCACGGTCGGGGTGAACGGCTCGGTGTCCCAGCCGTCCTCCTCGGCGGCGGGCTGCACGTCGTGGTGCCCGTAGACCAGGACGGTCGGCGCGGACGAGTCCCCGGAGGGCCACTCGGCGAACACCGCCGGCAGGCCGTCCGTCTCCCACACCTCGGCGACCGGGAAGCCGGTCTCGCGCAGCTTGGCGGCCAGCCACTCGGCGGAGCGGCGCACGTCGCCGGCCCGGTCGGGGTCGGCGGAGACCGAGGGGATGGCCAGCCACTCGGACAGGTCGGCGAGGAAGGCGGCCTGGTGCTGGTCGATGAAGGAGCGGACGGCGCTGTCCGGGGTTCTCGTCATACCGACGACTGTAGTTCGCCCGTGCGGGTGCCCGCCCCGGGCGTCCGCCCAGGACCGCCCGCCGGGCCGGTGACCTCCGTCACCCCCGCCGCGGCACGGGCGCGGCGGGGGTGACGGAGGTGACGGAGGTGACGGGGCGACGGAGGTGCCCCGCCCGGGAACGGCCGACCGGGGCCCGGCCCTCAGGCGGAGCGGCCCTCGGGCGGAGCGGCCCTCAGGCGGAGCGGCGCAGCATCGTGACCCGCGAGCGGGTGAGCACCGCCGCCAGGGCGGCCGCGAGCAGCGGGAGCACCACCACGGTGGCGGCGATGGTGGGCCACGGGAAGACCACGATCGCCTTGTTGGCGATCTCCTCGGGGCTCATGCCGGGGTAGGTGTTCGCCGCGCCCTCGACCTTGCGCAGCGCCACGCCCGGCACGATGCCGCAGACCACGCCGAGGACGGCGCCCATCGCGGCGATCACGCCGCACTGGAAGCCGGACAGCGAGCGCCGGATGCGGGGTTCGGCGCCCACCGCCGCGAGGGTGGTGAGGTCGCGCTGGGAGTCGGCGGCGGCCAGGCCGGTGGCGATGCCGGCGGCGCCGAGGGCGACCAGGGCGGCGAAGGCGGTCAGGCCCAGGCGGACGAGGTCGGCCTTCGACTGGTAGCCGCGTTCGATGGTGAGGACGTCGCGGTCGCTGATCTTGGCGAGCGCGCCGTCGGCCTTCTGCTGGGCGCTGTCGGAGGGTGCGGTGCCGGGCAGCCAGACCGAGCCGGCGGCGGCGGTGGCGAAGCCGAGCCTGGTGGCGGTGTCCGGGCTGACCACGGCCTCGGCCGGGGCCGGCACCGCGGCGGTGGCGAGGACGGCGTCGACGGCGATCTCGGTGCTGGCGGGCTTGTGGCCGGGGCTGCCCGACCGGTCCTGGTCGGCGGTGGTGTACCGGATGGCGACCTTGCCGTCCTTGAGGTAGCGGGCGTCGAAGACGACGGCCTTGCCGGCGGCGAGGGCCTTGCCGGCGGCCGGGTCGGTGACGCCGTAGAGGTTGCGCAGCAGGGTGGCGTCGCCGGCCGTCAGGGGGCTGTAGGGGCTGCCGGAGCGGCCGCGGGTCTGGCAGCGCTTGTCGGTTTCCAGGATCCGGTCGGCTTCGCCGGGGCCGTAGTCCTGGTCGCTGTCCTGGAGGGGGCAGCGGTCGGCCTTGGGCATCTCGACGCTGATGTAGCCGCAGTACTCCCCGTCCGCGCAGTCGCCCTTGGGGGAGACGCGTAGGACGTCGGCGCGCGGGCCGAGGTCGGGGATGCTGCGTTCGACGGTCTCGCGCATCTGGGGCAGCAGTTTGGCGTCGGGTCCGGCCAGCCAGCCGCTGCCGAGCAGCACGGCGCCGGAGGGGCCGTGGGCGACGTACTCGCGCCGGTACTGCTCGTCGTAGCTGGCGGTGTAGACGCCGACGGCGACGGAGCCGGCGACGGCGGCCATGACGGCGGCGACGGCGGGTGCGGTGCGGGCGCGGTGGCGCACGGAGTCGCGCAGGGCGAGCCGGGGGCCGAGCGAGAGCCAGCGTCCGAGCCGGCCGAAGAGGCTGACCAGGGTCGGGGTGAGGGCGACCATGCCGAGTTCGGCGAGGGCGGAGCCGCCGAGGACGGCGAGGCTGCGGTTGCCGACGCCGCTGGCACCGCCGAGCAGGGCGAGGGCGGCGCCGCCGCCGAGCATCAGCAGGCCGAGCAGGGCGAGCTTGCGGTTCGGCGGTTTGAGGGAGTCGCGGCCGGTGAGCGCGCTCACGACGTCCTGGCGGGAGGCCTGGACGGCGGGGACGACCGCCGCGAGCAGGCCGGTGACCAGGCCGACGAGGAGCACGCCGAGCAGGTCGAGCGGCTGGATGTCGAAGTGGCCGAAGCGCCGGCCGGCGTACTCCTCGGCCTGGGTGCGCAGCAGGGCGACCAGGCCGACTCCGAGGCCGAGGCCGATCACGGCGCCGGTGACGCCGAGGACGATGCCGCCGCCGAGGACGACGCCGCGGACGTTGGCGCGGTCACCGCCGGCGGCGGCGAGCAGGCCGAGCTGCCGCCGGGAGCGCCGGGCCCCGACGGCGAAGGCGGGGCCCGCGAGGAGGACGATCTCCAGCAGGGCCATGCCGACGACGGTGGCGAGGATGACGACGCCGGTCCGGTTGAAGTAGGAGGACTGGTCGGTGCCGGAGCGCCGGTCCTGTTCGACGTAGTAGGGGACGTCGGCGCGGGCCGGGGGGTCGGTCAGGACGGCGCGGCTGGTGACGGTGAAGCCGTACTGGTTGAGTTCGACGACCTTGTGCCAGTCGATGCCGGTGCCGTCGGGGAGCTTGACCAGCCAGCGGGTGGGTTCCCCGGTGCCGGCGGCCTGGCCGCGGGTCGCGCCGGGGGTTTCGGCGAGTCGGCCGATCAGGGTGCCGGGAGGGGCGAGGAGTTCGGTGGCCTTGAGGTCGCCGGGGTACTCGTAGACGCCGGTGATGGTGAAGGGGGTGGCTTCCAGGCCGCGGACGGCGGTGCGGTCGCCGATCGCGAGGCCGGAGCGCTTGAGGAAGTCCGGGGTGACGGCGGCTTCGCGGTCGTTCGCGGGGGCCCGGCCCTGTACGAGGTTCAGCCGGCCGTTCCAGACCGGGTCGTTCAGGTCGGTTTCGCTGACGCGGGTGGAGAGCAGCCCTTCGGTGCTGGTGGCGGCGGTGTACGGGCCCTCGCGTTCGGGCACCAGGGTGGCGCCGGCGGGCAGGAGTTGCCGTGCCAGGTCGGCGGGTGGGATATCGAGGGCGCGCTGCTGTGCGGGGGTGTGCCGGGGGGTGGCGCCGTCCTTGGCCGTGTCCTGGGGGTTCTCGACGCTGAGGCCTTGCGTGGGGTCGGGCGCCTGTAGGACGGAGGCGCCGCGTTCGACCATCTCGAGTTCGCCGGCGGCGCGGCCCATGATGCGCACGGCCTGTTCGGCGGGCGAGAGTTCGGCGCTGCGGAAGACGACGTCGGCGCCGGTGACGCCGAGGACGGGCAGGGCGACCATGGCGATGACCAGGGCGCTGCGGCCCTTGGCGCGCAGGGCGTCGCGGCGGGCGATGCGCAGGGCGACCCGCCAGGCGCTGGGCTTCACTCGTCCACCTTCATGCTGTTGGTGGCCGCGCTGACGAGGAGGCTGGCGGCGTCCTGGCTGACGGATTCGTCGACCATGCGGCCGTCGCGCAGGAAGACGACGCGGTCGGCCCAGGCGGCGTGGCGGGCTTCGTGGGTGACCATCATGGCGGCGGCGCCGGCGTCGCAGCGGGCGCGCAGGACGGCGAGGACGGCTTCGCCGGTGGTGGAGTCGAGGGCGCCGGTGGGTTCGTCGGCGAGGACGAGGCGGCGCTCGCCGATGAGGGCGCGGGCGATGGCGACGCGTTGTTGTTGGCCGCCGGACATGTCGTCGGGGAAGCGGTCGGCGAGTTCGGCGATGCCGAGTTCCTGCAGGGCTGCGACGGCTTCCCTGCGGGCCGCCCGGGCGGAGACGCCGTCGAGTTCACGGGGCAGGGTGATGTTCTCGGCGGCGGTGAGGGCGGGGATGAGGTTGTAGTCCTGGAAGACGTAGCCGACGGAGCGGCGGCGGACCCGGGCGAGCCTCTTGCGGGTGAGGTCGCCGAGGGCGGTGCCTTCGACCAGGACGCGGCCGCTGGTCGGGGTGTCGAGGCCGCCGGCGAGCGTGAGCAGGGTCGACTTGCCGGAGCCGGAGGGGCCCATGACGGCGACGAACTCGCCGGGGTGGACCTCGAGGTCGACGCCGCGCAGGGCGTGGACCTCGGCGGCGCCTTGGCCGTGGACGCGGGTGACGTTCTCCAGGTGCAGTACCGGTGTCGGCCGGGACTGTCGGGTGTGGGACACGGTTCCCCCCTTGTGCTGGGTGCGGGTCGGCGCCCGGGGCGCCGGCCGGTGGTTCGGTGGGCTGGGCCGCGGCCGCGTCAGGCGCGGGTGCGGCGGCCGAGCCGGGTGGGCTTCCTGGTCGCGGTGTCGGTGGCGCGGGCGGCTTCGGCGGCGCGCGCCTGGTGGAGTTCGGCGTGCTGGGCGAGGCGGGTCTCGCAGTGGTCGAGCCAGCGGATCTCGGCTTCGGTCTGGAAGATCAGCTGGTCGAGGACGAGCAGCCAGGCGAGTTCGTTGCTCTCGGCGGGCACGGTGCCGGGCGCGCCGGCCGTGCCGGAGGCCGGGCGGGGACCGCCGGGGGCGCCGGGGGCCGGGCTGCCGGCGAGGGCGCGGCCCTTGAGCCGGGTGTAGTCCTGGAGGGCCTTGATGCTGTGCCGGCGCTGGCCCTGGACGACGGCGCCGACGTCCACGCCGGGCACGGTGACGGCCATCGCGAGCTTGATGGCCAGTTCGTCGCGCGGGGGGTTGGTCCGGGGCACCGGGGTGTCGAACCAGGCCCGCAGTTCGGCGCGGCCGGCGTCGGTGGCGGCGTAGAACTGGTGCCCCTCGTCGTCCTCGCCGGCGGCCTCGACCAGGCCGTCGCGCTCCAGTCGGGAGAGCGTGGTGTAGACCTGCCCGACGTTGAGCGGCCAGGTGGCGCCGGTGCGCGCCTCGAATTCGGAGCGCAGCTGGTAGCCGTAGCGGGGGCCCTCGTCGAGCAGGGCGAGCAGACCGTGGCGGATGGACATACTCGGTATGTATACCCGGTATGCCCCTCGGGCTCAAGCCGCGCGCTCGGGTACCGTCGTGCGGTGTGAGCCAGTTGCGCATCGCCACCTTCAACCTGTTGCACGGTCAGCCGCTCGCCGCGGACGGTGCGCCGCGGCCCTACCCGGCCGATGCGGGCGCCCCGCTGGCGGAGGCGGTGGCGGCGCTGGACGCCGACGTGCTGGCCCTGCAGGAGGTGGACCGGCACCAGGCGCGCTCGGGCGGCACCGACCAGGCGGCGGTGGCGGCCGCGGCGATGGGCGCGAAGGACTGGCGCTTCGCCGCCGCGCTCCACGGGCGCCCGGCGCCGGTGGCGGGCTGGGTGCCCGAGCCGGCCGGCCCGAACGGGCTGCGGGTGTACGGGCCGGGCGAGGTGGGCGACGACGCCCCGCCCTCGTACGGGACGGCGCTGCTGACCCGGCTCCCGGTGCGGCACTGGCGGGCCCGGCGGTTCGCCCCGGCGCCGTTCGGGCTGCCGCTGCGGGTGGCGGGGCGGCGCGGACTGACCCCGGTGCCGGACGAGCCGCGGGCGGCGCTGGCGGCGGTGCTGGAGGGCGACCGCGGGCCGTTCACGGTGGTGGCGGCACACCTGTCCTTCGTCCCGGGCTGGAACATGGCGCAGCTGGCCGGGATCCGGCGGTGGATCGCCGACCTGCCGCAGCCGTACCTGGTGCTGGGGGACTTCAACCTGATCGGCGCGGTGCCGCGTACGGTGCTGGGCGGGGCGACGGCGCTGGAGCGCACGGCGCCGCGGGTGCGGGTGCGCGACCTGCGGGCGGCGCGGCGGGCCCGGCCGGTGGTGGCCGGGCAGCGCCGGCGGCGGGTGCGCGAGCCGCGGGCGCGGCTGCAGGGCTGGTACGACCTGGCGCGCACGCCGACCTACCCCTCGCACCGGCCGGCGGTGCAGTTCGACCACGTGCTGGCGGTGGGGGTGCCGCGCACGGCGGTGGGCCCGGCGCGGGCGCCGCGCGCGGCGGTGTCGGACCACCGGCCGCTGCTGGTCGAGGTGTCGCTGTAGCCGCGGAGCCGCCGGGGCCGGGGCCCTAGTTGAGGTGGCTCAGGGCCCCGTTCTGGTGCGGGAGGTGGACGGGCGGGGTCGGCTGGGGGTCGTACTGCAGGAGCAGCATGGCCGCGTCGTCGCCGAGTTGCCGGCCGACGTGGCGCACGACGTCCTCGTGCAGGCGCTGGAGGACGTCGGCGGGGCGGCCGTCGGCGCAGCGCGGGAGGCGTTCGGCGAGCGGGTAGAAGGCGCCGGCGCGGTCGCGGGCCTCGATCACGCCGTCGGTGAACAGCAGGATCCGGTCGCCGCCGCGGAGCGGGACGTGGTGGACCGGGGGGTGCACGTCGGCCGGGTCGAGGACGCCCAACGGCGGGACGGTCTCCGCGAGTTCGAGCGGTTGGACGGTGGCCTCGCGCAGCAGCAGCGGTGCGGGGTGTCCGCAGTTGACGAGTTCGGCGGTGCCGTCGGGGCCGACGCCGATCAGTACCAGGGTGACGAACTCCTCCTCCACGCCGGGGTGGTCGTTCTCGTGGAGGGCGCGGTCGAGGCTGACGGCCAGCCAGCCGGCGACCCGGTCGAGGGCTGGTTCCTGGTGGGCGGCCTCGCGGAAGGCGCCGAGGACGGCGGCGGCGGTCTCGACGGCGCCGAGGCCCTTGCCGCGGACGTCGCCGACCACGGCCCGGACGCCGTGGCGGGTGTTGACGACCTCGTACAGGTCGCCGCCGATGCGGGCGTGCGCGGCGGCGGCCTCGTAGTGGACGGCGGCGCGCACGCTGCCGACCCTCTCGGGGACGGGCCGCAGCAGGACGCGGCGGGCGATGGAGGCGACCAGTTGGGCGTCGGCGAGGGCGCGCTCCTGGCGCAGCCTCAGGGTGGCGCTGACCCAGCCGATCGTGGCGACGAGCAGGATCGCGATGACGCTGGCGGCGTGCACGGACTCGCCGAGCGCGTCGCTGCGGAAGGCCATCAGGAAGGCCGCCGTCTCGGTGCACAGGCCGATGACGAGCGGGTACCAGGTACGGTGGCTGACCACGGCGGCCAGCGCGGGAACGGCGGTGAGGGCGGGTTCGACCGTCACCTCGGTGCCGCTGAGGTAGTCGAGGACGACGATCAGCACCATGCCGAGGAGGGGCAGCGCGAGCGCCGTCCTCGGCCAGGTGCCGGTCGCGCCCGGGGCGGGTCCCGGGGTCGGCCCGGTGAACCGCTCTCTGATCCATCCGGTCGCGCTCAACTTCGGACTCTCCAGCAGAAGACGCCGGTGCCGGGGGCACCTGCTGTGATGACTGAGGGTTAGGGAATGCGGGCCTCGCTGGCGGCCGGAGCGCGGGGGTTGACCGGTTACCGACCCCACAATAGGCACGAAACGTGCATGACGCACAGGTTTCGGGCACTGCCATGATGACTTCGATGCTCTGCGTGACTCATTTATCACTGTTCCCGATCAGGAGCCGTTCCAACTCTTTTCGGCCGGGAAGTCCTGCCGGACGGACGATCCGCCCGCTGCGGACGTACAGGAACGAAGCCGTGACCTGCTCGGGATCGACGCCCGCCTGCTCCGCCCAGGCGAGCCGGTAGACCGCGAGCTGCAGCGGGTCGGCGGTCTCCTCGCGGTGGGTCTTCCAGTCCACCACTTCGTAGCGTGACGTCCCACCGGATTCTGACAGCATGTCACCGTCCCGGTAGACCGCGTCGATCCGGCCGCGCACCACCCGGCCCGCCAGCACCAGCTGGAACGGCGCCTCCACCCGGTGGGGCCTGCGCTCGGCGTACGGGGTGCGCAGGAACGCCTCCTTGAGCCGCTCCAGGTCCTGTTCGTCCTCGATTCCGTCGTCGTCGGCGCCGGGCAGTGCGCCCGGCTCGATCAGCAGCAGCGGCTCGATCCGGGACTGCACCCAGGCGTGGAAGCGGGTGCCGCGCCGGGCGGCGGGCTGCGGGGGGCGCGGCATCGGCCGGGCCAGGTCGCGGGCGAAGCCGTCCTGGTCGGCGGCCAGGCGCAGCAGCTGGGTGGCGGACAGCGCGGCGGGCAGCGGCACCTCGCGGGTGGTGCGCCGGGAGCGTTCCAACTCGCCGAGCAGCGCGGTGAGGTCGCGGTCCCAGGAGGCGACCTGCCGCTGGTCCTCCACCGCCATCGGTTCGGGTTCGGGTGCCGGAGCCCCGGCGAGCCGCTCGCGCACCACCGCGGCGACCCGGCGGCGGGCGTGCTGGGCGGCCGGGTCCAGCGGCAGCGGCCAGGGGCGCTCGACGGCGGCGGCCAGTGCCGGGTTCTCGGCGCCCTTCTCGGGCGGCTCGGCCCAGTGCTCGACCTCGCCGGTTCCGGGCCGCTCGCAGTGCTCGCGCAGCCGCTCCAGGAACGCGGACGGCCCGCGGACGGTCTTCTGGCTGGGCCCCCACCAGTGGCCGGAGGCCAGCAGCAGCGCACGGGGGCGGGTGAACGCGACGTACCCGAGGCGCAGCTCCTCGGTGCCCGAGTGCTCGGCCAGTTCCTTCTTGAACGCGGCCATGGACTTGCCGTTCCAGCCGCCGCGGACGTCGGGGAGGGTGGCGCGGTCGCCGCGCAGGGCGTGCGGGAGGACGCGCTTGCTGCTGGTCCAGCGTTCGCGCGCGGTGGCGGACGGGAAGGCGCCCTTCACCAGGCCGGGGACGGCCACCACGTCCCACTCCAGGCCCTTGGACTTGTGGGCGGTGAGCACCTTCACGGTGTCCTCGCCGCCGGGCAGGCTGCTGTCCAGGCCGCGCTCGTACTGCTGGGCGGCGTGCAGGAAGCCGAGGAAGGCGCCCAGGCCCGGGTCGCCGTCGAGGTCCGCGAAGGAGGCGGCGACGTCCAGGAAGGCGTGCAGGGTCTCGCGCCGCCGGGCCGCCAGCGCCTTGGGCGAGGCGGCGAGTTCGACCTCCAGGCCGGTGACGGCGAGCACCCGGTGCAGCACGTCCATCAGCGGGTCGGCGAGCGAGCGGCGCAACTCGCGCAGTTCGGCGGCGAGCCGGGCGAAGCGGACCCTGGCCTCGGCGGAGAACGGCAGGTCGTCCGGCTGGTCCCCGTCGTCGGCCGGGGAGGTGAGGAAGGTCTCCACGGCGTCGGCCAGCGAGATGGTCTCGGTGGGGTCGGCCTCGGCGACGGCGGCCGCCAGCGCCTCCACGCCCTCGGGCCGGTCGGTGCGCACCAGGGCGGCGGCCCGGCGGCCGAGCAGGGCGAGGTCGCGCGGGCCGATCCGCCAGCGCGGGCCGATCAGCAGGCGCACCAGGGCGGCGTTGGCGGTCGGGTCGTGCAGCACCTCGCAGACCGCCACCAGGTCGGCGACCTCGGGCAGTTGCAGCAGGCCGCCGAGGCCGACCACCTCGACCGGCACCTCGCGGGCGACGAGCGCGGCGTGGATGTCCGGGAAGGCGGCGCTGCCGCGGCACAGCACGGCGATCCGGCCGGGCGCGGTGCCGGTGCGCACCAGGTGGGCGATCGAGTCGGCGAGCCAGTCGATCTCCTCGGCGTGGGTGGGCAGCAGCGCGGCCCGGACGTAGCCGTCCTGCTCGGCGCCGGGGGCCGGGCGCAACGCCTCGACTCCCTCGTGGACGGCGCGCAGCGGGGCGGCGAGGTCGTTGGCGAAGTCGAGCAGCCGTCCGCCGCTGCGGCGGTTCTCGCTGAGCGAGTAGCGGTCGGCGGGGCGGCCGTCCGCCTGGGGGAAGTGCCGGGGGAAGTCGTCGAGGTTGGCGACGGAGGCGCCGCGCCAGCCGTAGATGGCCTGGCAGGGGTCGCCGACGGCGGTCACCGGGTGGCCGGTGCCCCGCTCGTCGGGACCGGCGCCGAACAGGCCTGCGAGCATGAGGCGTTGGGCGACGGAGGTGTCCTGGTACTCGTCGAGCAGGACGACCCGGTACTGGCCGCGCAGCAGTTCGCCGACCTCGGGGCGCTGCTGGGCGAGGCGGGCGGCGGCGGCTATCTGGTCGCCGAAGTCCATCAGTCCGGCGGTCTGCTTGCGGCGCCGGTAGTCCTCGACCAGGCGCAGCAGTTCCAGCCGGGCGCGGGCGGTGGCGGGGACGGCGCGCAGGTCGTCGTTGCCGAGCTTGACGGTGGCGAGGGTGTCGAGCAGTTCCTCGTCGAAGGCGCGCAGGGCCTGCGGCTCGACGAGGTGTTCGGCGAGTTCGCCGTCCAGGGCGGTGAGGTCGGCGACGAGGTTGGCGAAGGTGCCGGTGAGGTGGGGGAAGGGGCCGCGGGCGGTCCGCAGCACCTTGGCGGCGAGCTGGAAGCGGGTGGCGTCGGCGAGCAGCCGGACGTCCGGTTCGATGCCGATGCGCAGGCCGTGCTCCTTGAGGAGGCGGCCGGCGAAGGCGTGGTAGGTGGAGATCTCCGGCTCGCCGAGCGGTTCGGTGTCGCCGCGGTCGGCGGTTCGCTCCCAGCCTTCGGCCGGGGGCACCCCGAGCCCGCAGACCCGCAGGGCGGCGCGGACGCGTTCGGCGAGTTCGCCGGCGGCCTTGTTGGTGAAGGTGAGGCCGAGGACCTCTTCGGGCCGCACGGCGCCGGAGCCGACCAGCCAGACGACCCGGGCGGCCATCACGGTGGTCTTGCCGGAGCCCGCGCCGGCGACGATCACGGCCGGGGCGAGGGGGGCGCCGATGGCCGCCATCTGCTCCCGGTTGAACGGGATGCCCAGCAGCTCCTTGAGCTGGTCGGGATGGCTGAGCACGGCGGTCACCCCGCAACGTTAACGGGCGGGGCCGACACTCCGGGCGCCCGGCCGGGGTGACCCTGGCTACTCCACGGCCGCCCGACGGCCGCCCGACACTCACCCGACGCTCACCCGACGGCCGCCCGACGGCACACGGCAGCCACCCGACGGCGCGCGCCGGCTACTCGACGAGCTGGGCGCCGTCCCGCTGGGCCGAGCAGCTGCGGCGGAAGGCGCAGCGGTCGCAGCCGCTGCCGGTCCGCGGGACGAAGCGCTCGGCGAGGACCTTGCCGGCGGCCTCGGCGAGCAGGTTCTCGATCCACGGCTCGCCCTCGGGCGGCTCCTGGCGCTGCACCTTGGGGGCGTCCTGGGCGGCCTTGGCGGCGGGTTCGCGCAGGTGGACGAGTTCGGCGCCGCCGGTGGACGGCGGGTGGGCGGTGAAGCCGGGCAGCTCGTTGAGGGCGCCGGCGCGCACGGCCAGCTGGTAGACGGCGAGCTGCTTGTGCTCGGGCAGGGACTTGTCGGTGGGGATCTGCTTGCCGGTCTTGAAGTCGACGACGTAGGCGCGCCCGGCGTGGTCCTTCTCGATCCGGTCCATGGAGCCGCGGATGCGCACCGAGACGCCGCCGACGTCGAGGGTGACGTCGAAGTCGTGCTCGGTGGCGACGACGTCGCGGCCGCGTTCCAGGACGTGCCAGTTGAGGAAGCGCTCCAGGGCGGCGCGGGCCTCGGTCTTCTCCTGCTGGGACTTCCAGGGGGCGTCGAAGGCGAGGGCGTCCCAGACGGTGTCCAGGCGTTCCATGAGGACGGCGAGGTCGGCGGGGGTGCGGCCGGAGCCGACCTCGTCGGCGAGGGCGTGCACGACGTTGCCGAAGCCCTGGGCGGCGGAGCCGGGGACGCGGGCCTTGACCTCCTTGTCCAGGAACCACTGCAACGAGCAGTTCTCCAGCTGTTCCAGGCCGCTGCCGGACAGCCGTACGGGCAGGTCGGCGCTGCGCAGCGGTTCGGGGGCCGCGGTGGCGTCGTCCAGGCCCCACCAGCGGTCGGGGTGGGCGGCGGGCACCAGCGGCAGGCCCTCCTCGTCGGTGGCGGCGGCGAGGACGGCGAGGCGTTCGGCGGCGGCGCGGCGCAGTTCCGGCGAGCGGGTGGGATCGACGGTGACGGCGCGCAGCTCGGCGACCAGGGCGGCGACCGTCAGCGGCCGGCGCGGGCGGTGGGTGACGTCCTCGACGGTGACCGGCGGGGTGCGGCGCACCACCTTGCCGGTGCGCGGGTCGACGTCCTCGCGGTAGAGCTCGCGCAGGAAGCGGGAGGGTTCGTCGCCGTCGTCGGCGGGGGCCTTGACGGCGGTGACGATCAGCCGTTCCTTGGCGCGGGTGGCGGCGACGTAGAAGAGGCGGCGCTCCTCGCCGAGGAGGGCGGCCGGGGAGAGCGGTTCGGCGAGGCCGTCGCGCCCGATCCGGTCGGCCTCCAGCAGTGAGCCGCGGCGGCGCAGGTCGGGCCAGAGGCCGTCCTGGACACCGGCGACGACGACCAGGCGCCACTCCAGGCCCTTGGAGCGGTGGGCGGTCATCAGCCGGACCGCCTCGGGGCGCACGGCGCGCACGGTGAGGGTGTCGGCGGCGATGTCCTGGGCTTCGAGTTCGGCGAGCAGGTCGAGGGCGCTGCGGTGGCCGGTGACCTGTTCCTCGGCGCGGGCGGCGGTCTCGAACAGGGCGCACAGCGCGTCCAGGTCGCGGTCGGCGTTGCGGCCCGCGGCGCCGCCGCGCAGGGCGGCGCGTTCCAGGCGTTCGCGCCAGCGGCGGCTGCCGTCCCACAGCTCCCACAGCGCGTCCTCGGCGGTGCAGCCGCCGGCGAGGAGTTCGCGGACCTTGCGGAGCAGGGTGCCGAGGTCGCGGGCGCGGCGGGCGACGGCCGGGTCGAGGGCGATCAGCCGCTCGGGTTCGGCGAGGGCTTCGCGGATCAGTTCGCCGGCCGGGCGCGGGGCGCCGGGGCGGCCTTCGGCGCGCAGGGCGGCGCGTTCCTCCTCGCGCAGGACCCGGCCCAGGCGTCGCAGGTCGGAGCCGTCGAGGCCGCCGAGCGGGCCGGTGAGCAGGGCGTGGGCCAGGTCGACGGTGAGCGGGTCGTCGCCCTCCGGCGCGGCGGTGTGCGCGTCGTCGCCCTCCGGCCCGGGCGCGTGCGGCTCCGCGCCGTCCGCGGAGTCCGTGGCGGCCGCGGAGTCCGCATCCTGGTCGCCCGCCGCGGCCGGGTCCGGGTCGCCGTGCGCGGCGCGGGCGGTGAGCCGGGTCGCCTGTTCGGCGCAGACCCGCAGGGCCAGCAGCAGGTGGGCGACGGCGGGCTCCTCGCGCAGCGGCAGGTCGTCGCCGTCGATCTCCAGCGGCACGCCGGCCGCGCCGAGCGCCCGCCGCACACCCGGTATCGAGCGGGCGCCGGCCCGGACCAGCACGGCCATCTCGCCCCAGGGCACGCCGTCCTCCAGGTGGGCGCGGCGCAGCAGGTCGGCGATCGAGTCGAGCTCGGCGCCGGGGGTCGGGTAGGTGTAGACCTCGACCCGGCCGCCCTCGCGGGAGGGCAGCAGGGCGCGGTGCTGGGCGAGTTTGTCGGCGGGCAGCCGGCCCATCGGCATCCGGCGGGCGATCTCGCGGGAGGCGGCGAGCAGGACGGCTCCGGAGCGGCGGGAGACGCGCAGCACCTTGACCTCGGCGGGGCTGCCGTCGGCCCGGCGGAAGGTCTCCGGGAAGTCGAGGATGCCGTTGATGTCGGCGCCGCGGAAGGCGTAGATCGACTGGTCGGGGTCGCCGACGGCGACGAGGTCGCGTCCGCCGCCGGCGAGCCGGCGCAGCAGTCGGACCTGGGAGGGGTCGGTGTCCTGGTACTCGTCGACGAAGACGACGTCGTAGCGCCGCCGGAGTTCCTCGCCGATGTCGGGGCGTTCGGCGAGCAGGACGGCGCGGTGGACGAGTTCGGCGTAGTCGAGGACGCCGCGCAGGTCGAGGACGTCGAGGTAGTCGGCGAGGAAGTGCGCGGCGGCGGCCCAGTCGGGGCGCTGGACGCCGCGGGCGAAGCGTTCGAGTTCGGCTTCGCCGAGGCCGAGCTCGCGGCTGCGGGCGAGGACGGCGCGGACCTCGTCGGCGAAGCCGCGGGTGGTCAGGCAGGCCCGCAGGTCCAGGGGCCACCGGATGCGGCTGCTGCCGAGCCTGGCGTCCTCGGCTCCGCCGGCGAGCAGTTCGCGGACCATCACGTCCTGCTCGGGGCCGGAGAGCAGCCGCAGCGGTTCGGCGTAGTCCTGGGGGTCCTGGTGGGCGCGCAGCAGGCCGTAGCAGAAGGAGTGGAAGGTGGTGGCCTGGGGGGCGGCGGCGCTGGTGCCGAGGCGGCCGGACATCCGGTCGCGCAGTTCCATCGCGGCCTTGCGGCTGAAGGTGAGGACGAGGATCCGCTCGGGGTCGGTGCCGTCCTGGATGCGGCGGGCGACCGCTTCGACCAGGGTGGTGGTCTTGCCCGTGCCCGGTCCGGCGAGGACGAGCAGCGGGCCGCCGGTGTGCTCGACCACGGCGCGCTGGTGGGCGTCCAGCGTCGGCGGGTCGGGCTGGACGAGCGGGCTGCGCACGAGCCGGTAGGGGGAGCTCACGGATGACGGTCCTGGGTGGTGCGGGGGCATGGCCGGGGCGGGCCCGGGGGGCCCGCCCGCATCGAGCCTACGATCCTGCCCCGTCAATCCCGTTCGCGCGGGGCTTTCGCCGATTCGGGCTGTCCGTCCCAGCGGGCCCGGGCGAGGTCGACGCGGGGCGGGTCGGCGAGGTCGCGCAGCGGGGTGCCCTCCTCGCCGTAGTGGGCGAGGGCGCGGTGTTCGTGCCCGGGCAGCAGGCGGCCGTCGGCGCGGACGACCCGCCACCAGGGCACCGAGCCGCCGTAGAGGGCCATCACCCGGCCGACCTGGCGGGGGCCGCCCTGGCCGAGGTACTCGGCGATGTCCCCGTAGGTCATCACTCGCCCGGGTGGAATCCGCTCGGTCAGGTCGAGCACCAGTTCGGCGAAGGGTGGCAGGTCGGCCGGGAGCCCGTCCTGTGTTGCGTCCGTCACCTGCGGCATCCTTCCTCCTAGGGGCGCGTGCGCGGCCCCGGGTGATCGACCCGCCGCGCCCGATCCGCCCCCTGTCCAGCACAGGGGCGCGGGGCATGCCACCATCTTCGGGGCGGTGAGTGGTGATACGAGGACAAGACCAGATGACCGGGACGGCTGACGTGGGCGTGGACAGGGACTCCGACGAGTCCGGATCCGCCGTGCCGCCGGCTCCCGGGCGCGAGTCCGAAGGCGGGCCCGGGCACGGGCCGACGCCGGAAGTCTCCCTGATCAAGGACCCGACGATCAAGACCCGCACGCCCGAGAAGACGCCCGAGCCGCCCGAGCCACCCGGACCGGCCGAGCCGCCCGCACCCACCGAGCCGCTGGAACCGCTCCAACCGGTCGAAGCGGTCGAAGCGGTCGACCGGCCCCCCGCCGCCGCCCCGCCGACCCCGCGGGCCGAGCACCACGACCCGCTGGACGACGCCCCGCACCTGGACGTCGACGAGCCGCTGCTCGCCGCCCGCGCGCACCGCCCGTCCGACCTGATCCGCTTCCTGGCCGGCGTCTTCGGGATAGTCGCCGTCTTCGTGCTGGCCGGCATCGCCACCTCGACCACCACCGGCATCGAGCAGGACATCGCCACCAACGCGCCGCACTTCTCCGCGGTGCTGTCCACCATCACCGGCCTGGTGTCCAGCGTCGCCGTGCTCGCCGTACCGCTGGCGTTCGCCGTCGAGCGGCTGATCAAGCGCGATGGCCTGCGGGTCGCCGACGGCGTGCTCGCCTCGGTGCTGGCGTACGGCGTCTCGCTGGGCATCGACTGGTGGGTGGCCGAGGGCGCCTCCGAGCACATCCGGGACGCCCTGACCCGGCTGCCGCTGGACAGCAACGGCACCCTCACCGACCCGGTGCACGGCTACCTCGCCCCGGTGATCGCCTACATGACCGCCGTCGGGATGTCGAGCAGACCCCGCTGGCGGGTGGCCCTGTGGGTGGTGGTGGTCTTCAGCGGGGTCACCGAGCTGCTCGGCGGCTACACCACCCCGCTGTCGCTGCTGCTCACCGTGCTGATCGGCTGGTCCGTCGCCTACGGCACCCTCTACGCGATCGGCTCCCCCAACATCCGGCCCACCGGCCAGCACCTGATGATCGGCCTGCGCAAGGTCGGCTTCACCCCGGCGGGCGCCGCCCGCGCCCCGGACGCCCCGGGCGGCACCCGCCGCTACTACGTCACCCAGCAGGACGGGCCGCCGCTGGACGTCCACATCATCGACCGCGAGCAGCAGGCCTCCGGCTTCTTCTACCGGGCCTGGCGCCGGCTGCGGCTGCGCTCGGTGGCGGTGCGCCGCAGCCCCCAGTCGCTGCGCCAGGCGCTGGAGCAGGAGGCCCTGATCGCGTACGCGGCGGCCGCCTCGGGCGCCTGCGCACCGCAGCTGGTCGCCACCTCCGAGCTGGGCCCGGACGCCGCGATCCTGGTGTACGAGAACGTCGAGGGCCGCACCCTGGACGAGCTCGCCGACGACGAGGTCACCGACCAGGTGATGGCCTCGCTGTGGCAGTCGGTGGCCGCCCTGCACGAGCGCCGGATCGCCCACCGCCGGCTCACCGGCGAATCGCTGCTGGTGGTGGACGAGAAGACCGGCTGCCTGGTCAACCTCTCCGGCGGCGACATCGCCGCGACCGACCTGACGCTGCGCATCGACGTCGCCCAGCTGCTCACCACCTTCGCGCTGCGGATCGGGCCCGAGCGGGCCGTCGCCACCGCCAACGCGGTGCTCGGCGCCGAACGCGTCGCCCAGGCGCTGCCGCTGCTCCAGCCGGTCGGGATGAGCCGCTCCACCCGGATCGACCTGGCCAAGCTCACCAAGGAGCGCAAGGCCGCCGCCCGCGCCAAGGCGCTGGAACAGGTCGCGGCCGGCGAGCGCACCCAGCAGCAGGCCGAGGAGGACATCGCGGCGGCCGGCGAGGACCTGCTCAGCCGCATCCGCGGCCAGATCCTGCAGATCGCCCCCGAGGCGCCGATGGAGCCGGCCAAGCTGGAGCGGCTGAAGCCGAAGAGCCTGATCATGGTGATCGCGCTCACCTTCGCCGCCTACCTGGCGCTGACCACCATCAAGCCCGCCCAGCTGAAGCTCTCCCAGATGAACTGGGCGTGGGCGGCGGCGGCCCTGCTCGCGGCGGCGTTCAGCTACGTCGCCGCCTCGATGAGCCTGACCGGTTTCGTGCCCGAGCGGCTGCCGTTCCGGCGCACCGTCGCGGCCCAGCTGGCCGGCTCCTTCGTCAAGCTGGTCGCCCCCGCGGCGATCGGCGGCATCGCGCTGAACACCCGCTACCTCCAGAAGGCCGGCATCCGCCCCGGCCAGGCGGTCGCCTCGGTCGGCGCGTCCCAGCTGGCGGGCCTGGCCGGGCACCTGCTGCTGCTGTTCAGCTTCGGCCTGATCACCGGTAGCCAGACCAACGGCGACCTCTCCGCCTCCCGCGCGGTGATCATCGGTGTGCTGACCGCCGCCGTGCTCGCCCTGGTGGTGGCCGCCGTCGCACCGCTGCGGCGCTTCGTCCTGGGCCGGCTGCGCTCCCTGTTCTTCGGCGTGGTGCCGCGGATGCTCGACCTGATGCAGACGCCCAGCAAGCTGCTCACCGGCTTCGGCGGCATCCTGCTGCTGACCCTCTCCTTCACCGCCTGCCTGGACTTCTCGGTGCAGGCCTTCGGCGGGGACGTCAGCTTCTCGGCCGTCGCGGTGGTCTTCCTCACCGCCAACGCGGCTGGCTCGGCGATCCCCACCCCGGGCGGCATCGGCCCGGTCGAGGTCGCACTGATCGGCGCCCTGACCGTCGCGGACGTGCCCCCGGCGGTCGCCACCCCGGCGGTCTTCCTCTACCGGGCGCTCACCTTCTGGCTGCCGGTGCTGCCGGGCTGGATCGCCTACAACGTGCTGCAGCGCCGGCAAGCGCTCTGACGGCCGCGGGGGGCGCCCGGGGGCGCACCCGGCGGGAGAACGCACGAGGGAGGGCCCGCCGCAATGGCGGGCCCTCCCTCGCGTCGGTGCCCCAGGGGCCCCGGAAGACCTAGTAGACCGGCTTGTGCGGCTCGACCTGGTTCACCCAGCCGAGCACCCCGCCGCCGAGGTGGACGGCGTTGGCGAAGCCCGCGGCCTTCACCACGGCCAGCACCTCGGCCGAGCGCACGCCCGACTTGCAGTGCAGCACGATCTTCCGGTCCTGCGGCAGCTTCTCCAGCGCGTCACCCATCAGGAACTCGTTCTTCGGGATCAGCACCGCGCCGGGGATGTTGACGATCTCGAACTCACCGGGCTCGCGGACGTCGACGAGGTAGATGTCCTCCTTGTCGTCCTGCCACTGCTTGAGCTGGTGCGAGGTGATCGTCGACCCGGCGGCGGCGGCCTGCGCCTCCTCCGACACGACGCCGCAGAAGGCCTCGTAGTCGATCAGCTCGGTGACCGTCGGGTTCTCACCGCAGACGGCGCAGTTCGGGTCCTTGCGGACCTTCACCTGGCGGTAGTTCATCTCCAGGGCGTCGTAGATCATCAGCCGGCCGACCAGCGGGTCCCCGATGCCGGCCAGCAGCTTGATCGCCTCGTTGACCTGGATCGAGCCGATCGACGCGCACAGCACGCCCAGCACGCCGCCCTCGGCGCAGGACGGGACCATGCCCGGCGGCGGGGCCTCCGGGTACAGGCAGCGGTAGCAGGGGCCGTGCTCGGCCCAGAACACGCTGGCCTGGCCGTCGAAGCGGTAGATCGAGCCCCACACGTACGGCTTCCCCAACAGCACCGCGGCGTCGTTCACCAGGTAGCGGGTGGCGAAGTTGTCGGTGCCGTCCACGATCAGGTCGTAGCCGGAGAAGATCTCCATCACGTTGGAGTTGTCGAGGCGCTCCTCGTGGAGGACCACGTCGACGTAGGGGTTGATCTCCTTGACGGAGTCCCGCGCCGACTCGGCCTTGGAGCGGCCGATGTCCGCCTGCCCGTGGATGATCTGGCGCTGCAGGTTCGACTCGTCGACCACGTCGAACTCGACGATCCCGAGCGTGCCGACACCGGCGGCGGCCAGGTACATCAGCGCGGGCGAGCCCAGGCCGCCGGCGCCGACGCACAGCACCTTGGCGTTCTTCAGCCGCTTCTGCCCGGCCATCCCGACGTCGGGGATGATCAGGTGGCGGGAGTACCTGCGGACCTCGTCAACGGTGAGCTCGTCGGCCGGTTCGACCAGGGGTGGCAACGACACGGGGACTCCGATGGGTGTCTTGTTCAGGTGGCCCGGGGCCGCCTCGGACGGGTTGCTGCTCCGCCACGCGGGTGGCTCTCTACGCCAACAGTGTCATGCCCCGCCGCTATTCCGAGACAGCCCGTCCGATGGGCGAGACGGGCGGCGCCGGATCGTGGAACCGGCCGGAGCGGCCGCCCGGGGGCGCCCCCGGCCCGTGATTCCGGGCCAGGGCCGCTCCCGGACCGGGCCCGGGCGGCCCCGTCGGCGGCCTCACACCCGGCAGGCCGTCTCCAGCCAGACGTCCCCCAGCGACTCCTCCAGCGGCACCTGTGTCCGCCAGCCGAGACGGTCCCGGGCGGTGCGCACGTCCGCCTGCCGCCACGGCACCGGCTCGCCCGGGGCCGGCCGGCCCTCCGGCCGCTGGCCCTCCGGACGGTGCCCCGGCAGGTACGCCCCCGACGCGTGGTGCTGGCCGGGCAGGTGGTCGCCGCCCGGCCCGCCGACCTGCGCGGGCAGCAGGACCTGCCGGTTCTCCTCGACGATCGCCCCCTCGAACCCCGAGGCCCGCACCAGCAGCTGGGCCGCGTCCCGGGCCCGCACGGCGTGCCCGCTGCCCACGTTGATCACCCCGGTGGCGGCCGAGACCGCCGCCGCCTGGATCGCCCGCGCGACGTCCCGCACGTCCACGAAATCCCGGTATCCGGACAGGTCCGGCATCCGCACCTGGTTCTCGTCCCGCTCCAGCGCCCGCCGCAGGCCCTCGGCGAGCCGCCCGAACAGCGAGGCGGTCGGCGCCCCCGGGCCCACCACGTCGAACACCCGCAGCACCGCCGCGTCCAGCCCGGAGGCCAGCACCAGCTCCGTCCCGGCCAGCTTGGACACCCCGTACGGGCCGACCGGCCGGGGCTCGGCCTGCTCGGAGACCGGCACCCCGCCGGGCACCGGCCCGTACTCGGCGGCCGAGCCGACGTGCACCAGCCGGGCCGGCTCCCGACTGCGCCGGATCGCCTCGCAGACGGTCGCGACGGCCAGCGTGTTCGACCGGATCAGCGTGCGGGAGCTGCCGTAGGTGGCACCCGCGCAGTTGATCACCACCTGCGGCGCGACCGCGTCCAGGAAACGGGCCAGCGCGCCCGGGCTCCCGGTGGTGAGGTCGAAGCGGATGTCGGCCGAGTCGCGCCGGCCGAGCACCGTCACCTGCAACTCCTGGTCCATGAGCAGACGATCGGTGACCCGGCGGCCGATGAAGCCGTCGGCGCCCAGCAGCAGCACCCTCATCGGGGGTGTCCTTCCACGAAGCGAGGTCGGGGACGACCTGGCGGACTGAGAACTACGAACGAACAGCGTTGTGAGCGTCGGGCGGGCGGGACGTCGGCACGGCGGACGTCGGCGCCCGGTCAGCGGGTCATCGGGACGCCGGGGCCGAGGGCGGCCCGGGGCGGCCGGGCCGACCGGGGCCGGTCCGGCACAGGGCGGCACGGGCAGGGCGCACGGGCGGGGCGGGTACGGGCGGGGCGGCACGGTGTCAGCGGTGCGCGCCGGCCCGGCCGAGCCGCGCCCAGGCGTACCCCAGCAGCACCACCGCGACCGCCCCGCCGCCCAGCAGCACCGCCGACGTCCCGGAGCGCCCCAGGGCCGGCGGCACCGCCGACGCGGCCGCCCCGGCCAGCGCGCCCAGCGCGGCGGCCCGCGCCCGGCCGCAGCGGGCCAGCAGTGCGGGCAGCACCAGCAGCAGTCCCAGCACGCCCTGCGCCGCCCACTGCCCGGCACCGGCCCGCTCCACCGCCTGGTGCAGCAGCCCGCCGCCGGGCCCGGGGCGCGGCGCCACCGCCGCGAGCACCGCCAGCGCGGCGTACGTCAGCACCGCGAGCACCGCCAGGTGCAGCGCGACCGCGACCGGCAGCACCGGCCGCATCCGGGCCCGGAACTCGGCCAGCGTGCGCGCCGCCCCGAGGTGCCCCCGGCCGACCTGCCGGTACCAGCGGGCCGCCCGCTCGGCCGAGCCCGTCGACACGGCGGCGGCCAGCACCAGCGCCGCCGCCGGCGCCCGGTCCCCACCCGGTACGGCCACCGGGAGCAGCAGCAGCGCGGCCAGGCCGAGGCCGTGACCGAGCACGGCGGGGCGGAAGCGGAAGGCGGGCCCCGGCCGGAGGTCCGGCCGCAGCCGGGCGTGCGGGGGCCGGGCCGGGGCCGGGCCCAGGGCGTCCGCGGGGGCGGCCGGGGCGGTCGGCGGCGGCCCCGGGTCCTCCGGGGCCGGGGCGGTGAGCGCGGGCAGCAGCACCAGCGGGACGGCGGCGGCCAGCAGCACCGGCCAGTGCGGGCCGAGCGCCGCCACCGCGACGCAGGGCGGGGTGGCGAGCGCGACGGCGGCCAGCGCCGCCTTGGTGGCGGCCCGGCACGGCCGGGGCCCGGCCGGCTCCGCTGCGGCCGGCGGGCGGCGGGGCACCCGGGCGTACAGCTCCTCGGCCAGCGAGAACAGGTCGGCGTGCCGGCAGCGTGCCGCGGTGTCCGGGCCGAGTCCGGCCTCCTCCAGTCCGGCGGCGATCTCCAGCGGGTCGACGGCGCGTTCGCACAGCTCGCGGTGGTCGGCCATCAGCTCGCGCACCGGGTCGACGCTGGGGCGCGCCGCTGTGCCGGACATCAGACGGCCTCCGCGAGCTCTTCGGCGTGCTCCTGACCGCCGGTGCCGTCGTCCGCGCCGCGGGGAGCGTGCCCGCGGCCGCCGTCGTGTCCGCCGCCGTCGTGCCCGCGGCCGCCCGCGTGGCCGCGGCCGCCGTCGTTCCCTGGGCCAGGAGCGTTCCCGCCGCCGGGAGCGTTCCCGCCGCCGGGAGCGTTCCCGCCGTCGGGAGCGTTGCGCCCCCCGCCGGGGCCGTCGCCGGGGCCCGTGCGCGGGCCGTCGCTGAGCCAGTACTCGGCGGGGCGGGAGAAGGGCCGGGGTGTCCGGCCGTCCGCGCCGCCGTCCCCGCCGTCGGGGAAGGCCGGGTACTGCGAGACCAGTTCCAGGTAGATCTCCCGGAACGCACCGATCACCGGTTCCACGGCGAAGCGTTCCTGCGCCCGCAGTCGCCCGGCCAGCCCGAGCCGGGCGCGCCGCTCCTCGTCGCCCAGCAGGGCCAGGCAGGCGCCGGCCAGGGCGCGCGGGTCGCGGGCGGGCACCAGCAGCCCGGTGGGGCCGACCACCTCGCGGGCGATCCCGACGTCGGTGGACACCACGGCCCGCCCGCTCAGCATGGCGTCCACGAGCAGGCGGGGGCTGCGCCGGGAGAGCGCGGAGAAGACGGCCACGGTGCCCTCCTCCCAGACCTTCGCGAGCGACTCGGGCCGGCCGGCGAAGTGCACCGCTCCGGTGATGCCCAGGCGCTCGGCGACCGCGGCGCAGTGCGCCCGGTAGCCGGGGGCCGTCTCCTCGCCGTGGACGGCCAGCCGGGCCCCGGGCAGTTCGGCGTGGACCCGGGCGAAGGCGTGCAGCATGAGCTCGGGGTCGTGCCCCGGCTCCAGCGGGCCCGCCCAGACCAGGGTCGGCCGCTCGGGCTCGGGCCCGGCCGCCGGGCGGTCCACGTCCGGGGTGCCCTCGGGGACGACCCGGGTGCGGGCCGGATCGGCCCCGCAGCGGCGCTGCCACTGCTGGTCGTGGGCGCTGCCGGGGGTGAGGACGGCGGCCTGCCGGTAGGTCTCCTCGGTGAGGGCGCGGAGGAAGGCCAGCAGCAGCGCCCGGACCGGCCGGGCGTGCGGCGCCTCCCGGTGGCCGAGGTACTGCTCGCGCAGGTACGGGCCGTGCTCGGTGACGACGAACGGCACCCCGTGCAGCTG
Organism: Kitasatospora sp. NPDC048194; assembly: GCF_043202455.1. Lineage (NCBI taxonomy): Bacteria > Bacillati > Actinomycetota > Actinomycetes > Kitasatosporales > Streptomycetaceae > Kitasatospora > Kitasatospora sp. NPDC048194. The sequence continues at coordinate 205,196 of NZ_JBIDAK010000001.1, read as the reverse complement.
CCGGGCCACCAGGGCGGGCAGCGCGGTGGGGCCGCCGCCGACCACGTGGCACAGGTCGGCGGCGCCCAGGCCGCCGGGTCCGGTCCCGTACCAGGGCGCGGACAGCGGGCGCAGGCACTGCTCCAGCAGGTCGGCGGCGGCCAGCACGTCGCGGACCAGCGGCGGCCCCGCGGGGGCGGCGGCGCCGGGGAGCCGCCAGGTCCGCTCCAGGATCCGCCGGGCGGCCCCGGAGGCGAGGAAGCCGGGGAGGGCGCCGTCCTCCCGGGCGAGGGCGGCCAGCCGGTACAGCCCGGGGCCGAAGGCGGCCCGTTGCCCGGGCAGCACCAGGGCGCGCAGCAGTTCCTCGTACGCCGCGGCGTACCGGCGTCCGCGCCGGGCGCCCGGGCCCCGGCCGCGCGGGGGGCGCCCCCACAGCGGCAGGTCGCGCGCCCCGTGCCAGGCGGGCGAGAGCCGTTCGGCGTGGCCGAGGCCTTCGGGGCCGGTCAGCAGGTACAGCTCGAACTCGTGCTCCGGCAGGCCCTCGGCCAGCCGGTCGCACCAGGCTCCGGCGCCACGTCTCGGATGCGGACGGGCACCCTCGGTGAGCAGGGCGACGCGCACGGAAGACCTCCTTCTGCCTCGGAGTGGGGCGCTGCCGGTGGCCCCGGTCAGGGCCGGCTGTCCCTCGCACCCCTGGGACGCCCCTCGGGAAGGGGCCTCGGGAGCCGCGGGGCCGTGCGCCGGGACGCTTGCCCGGGCCGCCCGCCGCGTGCTCCGGCGTCGGCGGCCCTCCCCCACACCTGTTCGGTCCGGCAGCAGAAAGGTAGGACCGGCCCGGGGCGATCCATCGGTCACATGCCTGGCTGCCACCTGAACGAGTGAACCGCCGTGACCTCGCCGCGAAGCGGGCCGTTAGCGGGCGCCGTCAGGGGGCGCAGGGGGCGCGGCGCGAGCGGTACGGGCGCAGACCGCCCGGCACCGGCGCGGTGCGGGCCCGCCCGCCGCTCCTGGTCTTCGCGCGCCCGCCGCGGGGCGTCAGCGCCCGGCGTGCGCGATCAGCTCGCGGACGGCCCGGGCGACCGCGTCCGGGTGCTCGAGCATCGCCACGTGGCCGGACTCGGGCAGCACCAGCAGCCGGGCGTCCGCGAAGGCCGCGCAGGCCCGCCGGGCCGAGCGGTAGCCGACCAGCTTGTCGCGCAGCCCGTACACCAGCAGCACCGGCGCCTCGACCTGCTCGGCCTGCCGCCACAGTGCCTGGTCGCCGCGCTCGGTGTACGCCGAGACGATGCCGCGGGCCGAGCCGATCAGGGCCGCCATCGCGTGCGGCACCTCCAGGCGGCGCCGGTACTCGGCCACCGCCTCGGCCCGGGTGGCCGGGCTGAGCGCGGCCGGGTCGCCGTAGACCAGCCGCAGCAGGTCCTCGGTGGCGGCCTCGACGCCGCGCCGGCCTGCCGGCATCCGGCGGAGCAGGGCTGGCACGCCGGGCAGGGCGAGCAGGCCGGTGGACCAGGCGGATCGCTGCGGGGGTAGTTCGGGCAGGGCGGGCGAGACCAGGGTGAGGCTGCGGACCAGGTCGGGGCGCAGGGCGGCGAGGCGCACGGCGACGGCGCCGCCGAGCGAGTTGCCGAAGAGGTGGACCGGACCCCGCCCGGCGGCCTCCAGGTAGCCGATGACGGCGCGCACGTGGCCGGAGACGCTGAGGTTGCCGTCGGCGGGCGGCGTGGAGCGGCCGAAGCCGGGCAGGTCGACGGCCTCGCCGTCCACGAGGCCGGAGAGCCGGTCCATCAGGACCGTCCAGTTGGCGGCCGAGCCGCCCAGGCCGTGCACGAAGAGTCCGGGCTCCCGCCCGTCCGGTGCCGCCTGCACGGCGGGGCGGTGCACCGCGAGCACCGCGCCGGGGACCTCGACCGTACGTACCTGCTGCTCAGCGCTGCTCATGGTGGACGATGGTAGTGAGGCCCGGGGCCGGGGGCGGTGGGGGCGGTCCGGCCGTTCCATCCCTCGTCGCACCACTGCCGAGGCCGAGGTCAGCGCCGTATTGTGGGCTCCTGACAAGCGGGCCGAGCAGCTTTTCTCGCCATCGCCGAACGCGGGCGCGGTTACCGAAAAGTAGAATCGGCCCTCTCGCCAGCCCCCGAACAACCCCGAAGTGAGGAGCGCCGTGACGGCCATCCAGGAGGCGCAGGAGCGCCCGCGCGGTGCCCGCCTGCCGCGAAGCGCCCGCCGTGAACAACTGCTCGGTGCCGCCCAGGAGGTGTTCGTCGCGCAGGGGTACCACGCGGCCGCCATGGACGACATCGCCGACCGCGCCGGGGTCAGCAAGCCGGTGCTCTACCAGCACTTCCCCGGGAAGCTGGAGCTGTACCTGGCGCTGTTGGACAAGCACTGCGACGCCCTGGTCGAGTCCACCCGCGAGGCGCTGGGGACGACCACGGACAACAAGCTGCGGGTGGCCGCGACGATGGAGGCGTACTTCAACTACGTCTCCAGCGAGTCGGGCGCGTTCCGGCTGGTGTTCGAGTCGGACCTGACCAACGAGCCGGCCGTGCGCGAGCGGGTCGAGCGGGCCTCCGAGGCCAGCGCGACGCTGGTCAGCCAGGTGATCCAGGAGGACACCGACCTCCCGGAGGCGGAGTCCAAGCTGCTGGCCGCCGGGGTCTGCGGGCTGGCCCAGATCACCGCCCGGTACTGGCTCTCGCAGGGGCTGGAGATCCCGCGCGACGAGGCGGTGCGGCTGGTCGCGAGCCTCGCCTGGCGGGGGCTGAAGGGCTTCCCGATGCACCCGGGCGAGCAGGCCGGGGAGGCCTCCGCGCAGCGGTGACGATCCGCTGACCTTCGCCTGGCCGGTGATCGGGTGCTCTATGGTGAAGCCGTACGGCGCGGTCCGTGAACGCCTGTTCCAGGCGGTCCGGTGCCCGCGCGAGGAGGCTGCAACCCCGGAGGGACGGAAGCCGTGGAGGTCAAGATCGGCGTGCAGAACGCGCCGCGCGAGATCGTGATCGAGAGCTCGCAGACTGCCGATGAGGTCGAGAGCGCGGTCGCGAAGGCGCTGGAGGGCTCCACCAAGCTCTTCTCGCTGACCGACGAGCACGGCCGCCGCGTCATCGTCCCGGCCGAGCGCCTGGCGTACGTGGAGATCGGCGAGCAGACCGTCCGCAAGGTCGGCTTCGGCACCCTCTGAGGCGCCGACGAGCAGGCCGGCCGAGCAGGTCGCCGCGGTGCCCCGCTCCCTTCGGGGAGCGGGGCACCGTCGCGTGTACGGCCGGGTGGGCCGGGGTACGGCGACAGGTGCGGCGCCGGTGCCGTGCACCCGTCCCAGGGGAGGCTGCCTTGCTGGTCGAGTCGATCGTCTTCGCCCTCGTCGGCCTGGTCACGGCCGCGGCCGCGCTGCTGGCGCTGCCCCAGTACTTCCAGGCGTCGCGTCCACTCGTCACCGGCACGGCGCTGGCGGCGGCACTGCTCGGCGGGGTGCTCGCGCACTTCTGCCTGGACGGGCGCCACCCGGTGGTCGCGGTGGCCTTCTCGGCCCTGGCGGCGGGCGTGGTCACCTCGCTGCTGGCCCGGCCGGACCTCGCCGCGGGGCGGGCACCGGCGCACCGGCACCGCCCGCACCGGGCCCGGGCCCACCGCGCGCCGCGGCGGCACCGGCCGGCCTGACGGCGGTCAGGAGGCGAGGCCGAGCGCGGCCATCCGCCGGGTGTGGGCCTCGGTGATCCGGTTGAACATCTTGCCGACCTCGACCAGGTCGAAGCCCTGCACCCGGACGCCGCCGACCAGCAGGTTGGACAGCGCGTCGCGCTCGGCGACGACCCGCTGGGCCTGGCTGAGCGCCTCGCCCATCAGCCGCCGGCCCCAGAGCGCGAGCCGCCCGCCGGCCCGCGGGTCGGCCTCGATGGCCCGGCGGACCTTGTCGACGGCGAACTGGGCGTGGCCGGTGTCGGACATGACCCCGAGGACCAGCTCGCGGGTGTCGTCGTCCAGGCGGACGGCGACCTCGCGGTAGAAGTCGGTGGCGATGGCGTCACCCACGTAGGCCTTGACCAGGCCCTCCAGCCAGTCCGAGGGGGCGGTCATCCGGTGGAACAGCTCCAGCGGCTCGACGAAGGGGCGCATGGCCTCCTGCGGGTCGGCGCCCACCTCGGCGAGCCGGTCGTGCAGCCGCTGGTAGTGCTGGAACTCGGCGGAGGCCATCCGGGCCAGGGCCGCCTTGTCGGCGAGGTCCGGCGCCAGCTTGGCGTCCTCGGCGAGCCGCTCGAAGGCGCTCAGCTCGCCGTACGCGAGCGCGCCGAGCAGGTCCAGCACCGCCGCCCGGTAGCCCGGGTCGGCCGAGCACGTCGCCCAGTCGCCGATCGAGCCGGCCTCGCCGGCCGCGCCGTCCTGCGTCTCACCATGGGTCTCCATGACCCGCCACCTTAGTGCGGGCGGGGCGCCCGCCCCACCACCCGCCGCACCCGGGTGACCGCCCGGAGTCCCCGGTCAGGGGCCCGCGGTGCGGGCGATGTCAGACGCGTCACGTGTTCGAGTCGTCGCCTGACTGTATGGTGGTACGGAGCCCCGTCGTGCTCGCTCGGTCCCACCGCCGTCTCGGTGGCCCGCGCGAGTCCGCTCCGTAGCGGCGCCGTCCCCTCGGACGTGTCCGCACCGGAGGCACGGGTACTCACGTACGCGGATGCCCGGTCGGAGAGCCGATCGGCTCCGACCATGGCTTGGACTTCAAGCTTTGGCACCGCATCAGTGGCCGAGCGAGGGCCGCCGAGACCACGCCCGCAGGCGGAGGTCCCGCGCAGGTCCCTCACGGGAACCCTCCCCGACGCCGCCGGCGACGCGCCCCGCACCGGGCCGCGCGCACCGGCCGGCCGCAGGGACCGGCGCGGTTGTGCGTCCGCGCAGCTGTCATCAGGGCCGCCAAAGGCCCGTACGCAGCCGCGCGGCTGCCCGCCCGCCGCTCGCTCTCGGCCCCTCCGAAAACGGAAGAGGCAGCACCCTGTCCACCACCGCTGAACCCACCAAGACGACGTTCCGGGACCTGGGGATCCTCCCGGAGACCGCCGAGGCGCTCGAGTCCGTCGGCATCGTCCATCCCTTCCCGATCCAGGAGATGACCCTCCCCGTGGCCCTGACCGGCCACGACGTCATCGGCCAGGCCAAGACCGGCACCGGCAAGACCCTCGGCTTCGGCCTCCCGCTGATCGAGCGGGTCGTCGTGCGCGCCGACGTGGACGCCGGCCGGGCCGCCGAGGAGGACCTCACCGACTTCCCGCAGGCGCTGATCGTCGTCCCGACGCGTGAGCTCTGCACCCAGGTCACCAACGACCTGCAGACCGCCGGCAAGGTCCGCAACGTGCGCGTCCTGGCCGTCTACGGCGGCCGCGCGTACGAGCCGCAGGTCGAGGCGCTCGCCAAGGGCGTCGACATCGTGGTCGGCACCCCCGGCCGTCTGCTGGACCTCGCCGGGCAGAAGAAGCTGAACCTGTCCCAGGTCCGCGCGCTGGTGCTGGACGAGGCCGACGAGATGCTCGACCTGGGCTTCCTGCCGGACGTCGAGAAGATCATCACCATGCTGCCGGCCAAGCGGCAGACCTTGCTGTTCTCGGCCACCATGCCGGGCCAGGTGATCAACCTCGCCCGCCGGTACATGAGCCAGCCGACCCACATCCGGGCCGCCGCCCCGGACGACACCGGCACGACCGTCGCCAACATCGAGCAGCACATCTTCCGTGCGCACTCGCTGGACAAGGTCGAGATGGTCTCGCGCATCCTCCAGGCCGACGGCCGCGGGCTGGCGATGATCTTCTGCCGCACCAAGCGCACCGCCGCCGACGTCTCCGACCAGCTGACCCAGCGCGGCTTCGCGGCCGGCGCCGTCCACGGCGACCTCGGCCAGGGCGCCCGCGAGCAGGCGCTGCGCGCCTTCCGCAACGGCAAGGTCGACGTACTGGTCTGCACCGACGTCGCGGCCCGCGGCATCGACGTCGAGGGCGTCACCCACGTCATCAACTACCAGTGCCCCGAGGACGAGAAGACCTACCTGCACCGGATCGGCCGCACCGGCCGCGCCGGCGCCTCCGGGACGGCCGTCACCCTGGTCGACTGGGACGACATCCCGCGCTGGCAGCTGATCAACAAGGCGCTGGACCTGCCGTTCAACGAGCCGGAGGAGACCTACTCCACCTCGCCGCACCTGTACGAGCTGCTGAAGATCGCGCCGGGCACCAAGGGCGTGCTGCCGCGGTCGGAGCGCACCCGGGCCGGGCTCGGCGCGGAGGAGATCGAGGACCTCGGCGAGACCGGCGGACGGGGCGCCCGCTCCGGCCGCGGCCGCGGTGGGCGGGCCGACTCGGGCCGCCCGGCCGTCGAGACCCCGGCGGAGGAGAAGCCGCGCCGCACCCGTGAGCGCCGCCGCACCCGCCGCGGCTCCGCGGTCGGTGCCGAGGGCGAGGGTGCCCCGGTGACCGAGGGCGCCGCGTCCGCCACGGCCGTGGAGTCCGCCGAGGGCGAGGCCGCGCCGCGCCGCCGTCGCCGCCGTTCCCGTGGTGGCGCCGCCGTCGCCGAGGCCGCCGTGGCGGCGACCGAGGCCGTGACCGAGGCCGCCCCGGCTGCGGCGGCCGTCGAGGCCGCCCCGGTCGTCGAGGCCGTGGCCGCGCCGGTCGCCGAGGAGAAGCCGCGCCGCACCCGGACCCGCAGGCCCAAGGCCGTGGCGGAGACCGTCGAGGCCGCTGAGGCCGCGGTGGAGACCGCCGAGGCCCCGGCCGAGAAGCCGGCGACCCGCACCCGGACCCGCAAGCCGAAGGCCGCCGAGACCGTGGAAGCCGCCGCCGAGGCTGCCGCCGAGGCTCCGGTGGCGGAGAAGCCCGCGACCCGGACCCGCACCCGCAAGCCCAAGGCTGCCGAGACCGTCGAGGCCGCCGCCGAGGCCGCCGTCGAGGCTCCGGTGGCGGAGAAGCCCGCGACCCGCACCCGGACCCGCAAGCCCAAGGCCGTGGCGGAGACCGCCCCGGAGGCCCCGGCCGCCGAGGCTCCGGCCGCCGAGGTCCCGGCTCCGCGCAAGCGGACCCGCACCCGCAAGGCCGCGGTCACCCCGGAGGCCTGACCGGCACCACCCCCGAGGGGGCGGCCGGGCCCGTCGCGGCCCGCCCGCCCCCTCGGGCGTTCCCGGCCCGACCGCGGCCGCCGGCCCGGATCGGCCACGCCGCCCTGACCAGCAGGGCTGGGGTCCGCGTACGCCGTAAGCTCGGGGCGTCGCCCTGTCGTGGAAGGGAAGCGTTCCATGAGCACTCCGCCGTTCCTCACCCTGCCGGCCTGCGCGCGGGCCGCGCGGGTCGCGACGCCCCGGGGGGAGTTCGCAGTGCTGCGGGCGGAGCCCGCCGGGGCGGTGCGCGGGTCGGCCTTGCTGGTGCCGGGCTTCACCGGCAGCAAGGAGGACTTCATCGGCCTGCTGGAGCCGCTCGCCGCCGCCGGGTACCGGGTGACGGCCGTGGACCAGCGCGGGCAGTACGAGACCGGCGGACCGGACGAGGCGGCCGCGTACGAGGTGGCCGCGCTGGGCGCGGACGTGCGGGCGCTGACCGGGGTGCTCACGGCCGAGGACGGGCCGCTGCACCTGCTGGGGCACTCCTTCGGGGGCCAGGTGGTGCGGGAGGCGGTGCTCGCGGCCGCCGCGGACGGCCCGCTGCCCTGGCGTTCGCTGACCCTGGTCTCCACCGGCCCGGGCGCGATCGACCCGACCGAGGCGGCCCGCACCAAGCTGCTGCTGGACGCCCTTCCGGTCATGACCCTGGAGGAGATCTGGCAGGTCATGCGGCAGATGGACGAGAGCAGCGGGGAGCCGAGGGCCGCCCTGGCACCGGAGGTCGCGGAGTTCCTGCACCGCCGCTGGGTGGCCAATGTGCCGCAGGCGCTCGCCGTGACCGGCGGGCACCTGGTGTCGGCGCCGGACCGGGTGGACGAGCTGGCCGCGGTGGTCGCCGGGGTGCTGCCGGTACTGGTGCTGTCCGGCGTGCGGGACTACGCGTGGCCGGTGCCGGAGCAGTCCCGGATGGCGGAGCGGTTGGGCGCCCGCCGGGTCGTCGTCGCGGACGCGGGCCACTCCCCCAACGCGGAGCAGCCGGCCGCCACGGCCGAGGCGCTGGCCGCGTTCTGGGCCTGAGCCGCACCGGCCCCGCCCGCCCTGCCGGAGTGGTCTGAACCACTTTCGACATTTCGTCCGTCCTCGCACGGGACAAAAGTCGTTAGTTACGGTAATCTTTGATTCTGTCCGGGAATCATCGCCGGCCCTCTCACCGGAGCCACCAGGCGAAACCTGGACTTCACCGACGGGCAACGGCCCAGTAGCACCGCCACGACACCGTGGCTGCACGAGGCAATCGACGCACCGGGCAAGCAGGGGGAGCACTTGCCGCAGCAGGCCGCCGCACGCACCGCGCCACCACTCCGGCAGTTCCGCCGGATCCGCACGACCCCGAAAGGGCTGATACCCACTCAGCCGCGATCGCCCCGCCCGGCGGGGCCAGGAAAGGAGACGCCCATGACCAAGCCCATGCGCTTCGAGATCCTCCGACTGGACGACACCGACGGCTCCGCCGCCGACCGCCTGATCGCCGACGCCGAAACCGTCCGCGAGTACGTCGAGGCCGCCGCCCGCACCGGCGAACGCCTGCTCATCCGCCCGTGCCCGACCGTCTGACCGAGCGCGGCGCCTCCGACCGGGAGCCCTCACCCGCCGCCGACGAACCGGGCACGTCCGACCCCGACGTCCCGATACCCGACTGACGCCCCGTCACCGCATCCGCCGCCGACGGGGCGTCAGTGCGTCCGGGCCCGAACGCCGGACGTTTGCCGCCGCCCGCGACGGGACATCCCCCAACGGGAACCGCCTGCGCCGCGCCCACCCCGCGTCGGCCGGGAGTCCGCCACCGACAGGTGCCGCCGTAGCCGTCCGTACGGGTGATCGTCCTTGACGCGGCGGTCCGGAGGGAGGAGCGTTGTCGGCTATGAGGGGCGAGCCAAGCTGCCCGAGGTGCGCCGGCCGGGTCCGCGCCCCCGGTCTGTTCTCAGACACCTGGCAGTGCGACCGGCACGGAGCCGTTCACCCGATGCAGCCGGTGCTGCCCCCCAGTGTGGAGGCCCTGGGCGTGGCCGTCGCCCGCTCGCAGGTCCCGGTCTGGCTGCCCTGGCCGCTCCCCGTCGGCTGGCTCTACACCGGCATCAGCCACGTCGGCGACGACGTCTCGGGCGCCCGCGCCACGGCCGTCGCCTGCTCCGGACCGGCGCCGCTCGGCGGCTTCGGCGAACTGGTGCTGGTCGCCGAGGAGCTGGGCGTCGGGCTCGGCGCCCGGTACGCCGGGCTGCCCGGGCCGGACCCGGGCGACTCCGTCGGCCTCTACAAGCCCGCCGACGCCAAGCTGATGGCCGCCGGGCGCCCCACCCCGATGTTCCACGTCCCGGACGCCCCGGCGGACCGCGCGGTGTTCGTCGGCGAGGCCCGCGGGCTGTGGCTCTGGGCGGTCGCCTGGCCCGAGCAGTCCGCCCTCGTCATGTACGACGAACTGGTGCTCACCGACCTGCGCGAGGCCGGCGCCGAGCTGGACCTGCTGCCCTGCGGGGCGCTCTCCCCCCGACTGCTCGGCTGACCGGCCGCACGGCCTATCCTGGGCGGCACCCGAGCCTCCAGGAGCCCGCCCCGTGCGCATCGACCTGCACGCCCACAGCACCGCCTCCGACGGCACCGACAGCCCGGCCGAGCTGGTCGCGGCGGCGGTGGCCGCCGGCCTCGACGTGGTGGCGCTCACCGACCACGACACCGTCGCCGGCCACGCCGAGGCGGCCGGGGCGGTGCACGCGCTGCCGGACGGCACCCGGCTGACCGTCGTCCCGGGCGCCGAGCTGTCCTGCGTGGTGGACGGCATCAGCATGCACCTGCTGGCGTACCTGTTCGACCCGCAGGAGCCGGAGTTCGCGCGGGAGCGGGAGCTGGTGCGCACCGACCGGTTCCGGCGCGGGCGCGCGATCGTGGAGCGCTGCCGCCGGCTCGGTGCGGACATCAGCTGGGAGCAGGTGCAGCGGATCGCCGGGGCCGGCTCGGTGGGACGCCCGCACATCGCCAGCGCGCTGGTCGAGGCGGGCGTGGTGGCGACCGTCTCGGACGCCTTCACCCCGGACTGGCTGGCCAACGGCGGCCGGGCGGACGTGCGCAAGCACGAGACCGACCCGGTGCAGGCGGTCCGGCTGGTCCGGGCGGCCGGCGGGGTGCCGGTCTTCGCCCACCCCGGTGCGGACAAGCGCGGCCGGACGGTCCCCGACCAGGTGATCGCCGACCTCGCGGCGGCCGGGCTGGCCGCGCTGGAGGTCGACCACACCGACCACGGCGAGGACACCAGGCGGCGGCTGCGCGGCCTGGCGGGCGAGCTGGGCCTGCTGGTGACCGGCTCCAGCGACTACCACGGCAGCCGCAAGACCGTGCGGCTCGGCGAGTACACCACCGATCCGGCCGTGTACGAGGCGCTGCTGGCGCAGGCCACCGGGGCCAAGCCGATCGAGCGCTGAACCGCCCGATCACCGGACCGCCCGATCACCGACCGCCCGGGCACCGGACCGCCCGAGCGCTGAGCCGCGAGGCGCTGGGCGGCCGTCCGCGCGACCGGCCGCCCCGCCGCGCTCCGGCGTACCGCAGCGCGGGGCGGGCACGCGCAGCGGCCCGCACGCCCCTCCTGAGCGGTCGTCAGTCCAGTCGGGCCCCGCGCCGGTCCGGATCGCGCAGGTCGGTGCCCTGGTTCAGCCAGCGCTCCTGGAGCGCGGCCGCGCCGTGCACCCGCTTCCACCCCGCCTCGTTGGGCGTCATCGGCAGCAGCGGCAGGAAGCGCACCGGCTCCGCCGGCTCGGCCAGTTCGAGGTCCTCGACCAGGCCTCCCGGCTCGGCGGCCAGCACCGAGGTGAAGGGGGCGCCGTCCCAGAGCGGGGCGCCGAGGTCCAGCGAGCCGCCCGGGGCCACCACGAGGCCCTCGACCTGCGGGGTCGCGGCGAAGGTGGCGAGGCTGCGCAGCACGCTGTCGTGCCCGCCGCGCACGGTCAGCACCAGTTCGACCCGCGGTCCGCGCACCTGGTCGGCGACCGGCGAGGTCGGGTCGGCCATCGGCGCGGCGGACATCCCGAGCGTGGCGTAGCGGACCAGGCCCTCGGCGTCCGGGCCGAAGCGCAGCACCTCGATCCGGTCGGCGCCGAGGAAGGTGACGGCGGCGCGGCCGCCCGGCTCGCCGAAGGTCGCGATCAGCCGGGCCTCGACGGCGGCCAGCACCGCCTCCCGGGAGAGTTCCGGGGAGCTGCCGCCGTGGGGGTCGCCGAAGGACGGGAAGTCATGCGCCATGCCGGTGAGCGTAACCCGCCGGGGTGTCCGGGCCTCCGGGGGGCGGTGCGGCGGGCCGTGCCGTCAAGGGCCCGTAAAGGCCGGTGAAACCCCGGGGCGCCGATACCCGGTCAGATGTTAGGGTGAGCGACTGGCCACCGGGACGGTTCGTCCCGGGGCGGCGGCGCGAAGGAGGTGGTTGCGGTGGATACCGGCCGACCATGCAGTACCGGCAGCTCTGCCCGGCCCCGACTTCCCCGCATTCCCCGCCTCTTGGGCCCCACCGGCTGATCCAGCCGTAGTGGCCCGGGCGCGGACCGACGGCGGACGGCCGGCCGGGAGAGCACCCTCGTCCCCTTCACCGGTGTTCCTCGCCGTCGCACCACGGCCCTGCTTCCCGCGTTCCCGTGCCGCCGTGCGACGGCTCCTGCCCCAGGGAGCCTGCCATGTCGATGATCAACAGCCTGCGTGCCGCCGTCCGCACCAACCGCCGCCGGGACCTCGTCGGCCCGTACGACGCCGTGCCGGAAGGCGGCAGCTCGGCGATCGTGGACTGCGCGGTGTACCAGCACGGTCGGCGCAACGGTGAGACCTGCAGCCCGCGCGACGCCGCCCGCCGGGTCAAGGCGGCGCACCAACTCCCGGACGAGGCGGGGTCGTTCAGCTGGATCGGGCTGCACGAGCCGACCGAGGCGGAGTTCGAGGGCATCGCCCAGCGCTTCGGGCTGCACCCGCTGGCGGTGGAGGACGCGGTGCACGCGCACCAGCGGCCCAAGGTGGAGCGCTACGACGACGTGCTCTTCGCCGTCTTCAAGACGATCCGCTACGTCGAGCACGACCAGCTGACGCCCACCAGCGAGGTGGTGGAGACCGGCGAGCTGATGGTGTTCGCCGGGCGGGACTTCGTGATCACCGTCCGGCACGGCGGCCACGGCTCGCTCCAGGAGCTGCGGCACCGGCTGGAGGCGGACGCGGACGAGTCCGGGCTGCTGGCCAAGGGGCCGTCCGCGGTGCTGCACGCGATCGCCGACCACGTCGTCGACAACTACCTGCTGGTCGCCGAGCGGCTGCAGAACGACGTGGACGAGATCGAGTACGGCGTCTTCTCGGCCAAGGGCGGGCGCAGCGCCGACGTCGGCCGGGTGTACCAACTCAAGCGCGAGGTGCTGGAGTTCAAGCGCGCCGTGGTGCCGCTGCTGCGTCCGATGCAGCAGCTGTCGGAGCCGCTGCAGAGCCTGGTGGGCCCGGACATCCAGAAGTACTTCCGGGACGTCGCGGACCACCTGGCCCGGGTGACGGAGCAGGTGCACGGCTTCGACGAGCTGCTGAACTCGCTGCTGCAGGCGAACCTGGCCCAGGTGTCGGTGGCGCAGAACGAGGACATGCGGAAGATCACCGCCTGGGCGGCGATCTTCGCGGTGCCCACCATGATCACCGGCGTGTACGGGATGAACTTCGACTACATGCCGGAGCTGCACAGCCCGTACGGCTATCCGACGGTGCTGGGCGCGGTGACGCTGATCTGCGTGGGGATGTACCGGGGCTTCCGCCGCAACGGCTGGCTGTGACGGAGGCGCGCCGCCGCACGTCCCGCCGCCGCACGCCCGCCACCCCGCACGTCCCGCCGCCGACCGCGCCCACCCCGCCCGGCCATGCTCGGCCCCGGGGCTACCTGCGCCCGCCGCGGGCGACCAGGACCAGCCCGAGCAGGATCAGCACCACCGCCGGGTAGGCGGCCGCCGGGGGCCACTGGCCGAGCCAGAGGGCGGCGATCAGGGCGGCGCCCGGCGTCTCCAGCAGGATCGCGGTGGAGGTGATCGACGGGCCGAGGTTGCGCACCACCCGGTTGCTGAGCGAGTGCCCGAGCAGCTGGGCGGTGGCCATCAGCAGCACGATCTGCCACCACGCCCCGGCCGACCAGCCGGACAGCGACGTCCCGGTGGCCAGGCAGATCACCAGCAGGCCGACCGCCGTGGTGGCGTAGCAGACCAGGGTGTATCCGGTGGTGCTGACGGTCTTGCGGACCTCGGCGCCGAGCAGCATGTAGCCGGCCGCGGCCAGGCCGGCGGCCAGGGCGAGGGCGTCGCCGAGCAGGGCGCGCGGGGAGAGCGAGAGGTCGACGCCGGTGAGCACCAGCACGCCGGCGAAGGCGACGACGGTGCCGAGCCAGACCATCCGCGGGGCGCGAACGCCGAACAGCCGCATCAGCAGGATGGTCCACAGCGGAGTGGTGGTCACCAGGGCGGTGGCGGAGGCCACCGAGGTCATCCGCAGGCTGGGCATCCAGAGCGCGAAGTGCACGGCGAGCAGTGCACCGGCGGCGATCGCGAGCAGCAGCGCCCGTCGGCCGATGCCGCGCAGTTCGGCGCGGTGGCGCAGCAGCGCGTAGGGGCCGAGGACGCCGACGGACATGACGTTGCGCCAGAAGGCGATCGCCAGGGCGGGCGCGGCGGTGGCGCTGATCAGCGGGCCGGAGAGCGAGATGCCGCCGATGGAGACGGCGAGCAGCAGCAGGTCCAGGGTGGGGAGCGGGTGGGCCGGCCGCGGGTCGGCGCCGGTGGGCGGGGCGGCGGCGGACGCGGCGCCGGCAGGGGCGGTCGCGGGGGCAGCAGGGGTGGCAGGGGCGGTCGCGGGCCGGGCGGCGGGCACGGCGCTCCTTCGGGGTCACGTGGTCGGGCCGCTCATACGGTAAGGCCCGTGGCGCCGCAATGGAACTGTCTTCCGGGGGCTGAGACGTCTCGTGGACGGGGCGGGACGAGGGCTGCGGCGACCCCGTACGCTGTCCGCCATGGACCGTACGCCCGCCGCCGCGACCGCCGACGACTTCCTCGACCAGGCCCTGCTGGAGGAGGCCGCGAAGAAGTCCGGGCTGCTCTGGGTGCGCGCGGACGGCGAGGAGCACGCCCGTCCGCTCTGGCACGCCTGGCACGACGGCGCGGTGGTGGTGGTCGGCGGGGGCGCTGAGCAGCCGCTGCACGGCCTGACGCCGGGCGCCGGGGCCGTGGTCACCGTGCGCAGCAAGGACAAGGGCGGCCGGCTGACCGGCTGGGCCGCCGTCGTGGTCGAGCCGGCACCGGGCAGCGAGGCCTGGCTGGGCGCCGTGGAGGAGCTCAAGGGTAAGCGGCTGAACGCTCCCGACACCGACACCATCGCCGAGCGCTGGGCCCGCGAGTGCCGGGTGCTGCGGCTGGAGCCCACCGGTGCGCTGAGCGAGCGCCCGGGGGCGATGCCGGAGGGCTCGCTCGCGGCCCGGCCGATGCCCACCGGGGCCACCACCCGCCGCCCGATCCCGGCCGGTCTGCCCAAGCTGCTGTTCAAGCGCCGCTGACGGTTCCTCCGACCGTCGGGAGGAGTCCGCGTGCGCGACGCCCGCGGCCGCTACCGTGCCTCGGCGGGCCCGGTCCCCGGCGCACGGGTAGCCTTGGCCGCGGGCGCGCTGGGCGCGCCCTGACCAGGCATCGAGCGATCAGAGGGAGTTCATGGCAGGGCCAGGGACCCGGGTCTTCATCTCCCACCTCTCCGGCATCGCGGTCTTCGACCCGAACGGGGACCAGGTCGGGCGGGTCCGGGACGTGGTGGTCTCGCTGCGGCTCGGCGGGCGCCCGCCGCGGGTGCTCGGCCTGGTGGTCGAGGTCGTCGGCCGGCGCCGGATCTTCCTGCCGATGACCAGGGTGACCAGCCTGGAGTCCGGTCAGGTGCTCACCACCGGCCTGATCAACCTGCGGCGCTTCGAGCAGCGCCCGTCCGAGACCCTGGTGCTCGGCGAACTGCTGGACCGCACCGTCATCTGGTCCAAGACCGGTGAGGAGGTCACCGTGCTGGACGTCGGCATGGTGCAGACCCGGTTGCGGGAGTGGGAGATCAGCAAGGTATTCGTCCAGGTCGGCCGGGCCGGCCGGCTGCGCAAGGCCAAGGGCGAGCGGCTCACCCTGGACTGGCAGGACGTCACCGGCTTCGCCCTGCCCGAGCAGGACCAGGGCGCGGCCAACCTGCTCGCCACCTTCGAGCAGCTGCGCCCGGCCGACCTCGCCAGCGTGATGCACCACCTGTCGGCCAAGCGCCGCGCCGAGGTGGCCGCCGCACTGCCGGACGAGCGGCTCGCGGACGTCATGGAGGAGCTGCCCGAGGACGACCAGGTCGAGATCATCGGCAAGCTGAAGGACGAGCGCGCCGCCGACGTCCTCGAGGCGATGGACCCGGACGACGCCGCCGACCTGCTCTCCGAGCTGCCCGGCGACGAGGCCGAGCGGCTGCTCCAGCTGATGGAGCCGGAGGAGGCCGAGCCGGTGCGCCGGCTGCTCACGTACGAGGAGGACACCGCCGGCGGTCTGATGACCACCGAGCCGATCGTGCTGGAGCCGGACGCGACCGTCGCCGAGGCGCTGGCCCGGATCCGGATCAGCGACCACAAGCCCGCGCTGGCCGCGCAGGTCTTCGTCTGCCGGCCGCCGAACGAGACCCCGACCGGCCGCTACCTGGGCACCGTGCACTTCCAGCGGCTGCTGCGCGAGCCGCCGTACGTCCTGGTCGGCTCGCTGGTGGACGACGACCTGGACCCGCTGCCGCCGGACACCCCGCTGTCGCTGGTCACCAGCTACCTGGCGACCTACAACCTGGTGGCCGCGCCGGTGGTCGACGAGGCGGACCACCTGCTGGGCGCCGTGACCGTCGACGACGTGCTCGACCACCTGCTGCCCGAGGACTGGCGCGACGCCGCCCTGCACGCCCGCGACGACGATAACGAGGAGGCGCCCGGTGGACGGTGACCGCAACGGACGGACGGACGACTCCGCCCGCCGCCGCCTGCAGCGCGAGCTGCGGGAACTGCGCCAGCTGCGCGAGCTGCGCACCCGCGAGGGCGGCGGCCGGGAGCGCCTGGAGACGGCGCCGATCACGGGCTCCGGGCGCGCCCGGCTCGACCAGCCGCGCACCGCCCGGCCCGGCCTGCTCTCGCTGCCCTCCTACGACCCCGAGGCCTTCGGGGTGCTGTCCGAGCGGATCGCCCGCTTCCTCGGCACCGGGCGGTTCATCGTCTGGATGACGGTGGTGGTCGTCATCTGGATAGGGTGGAACACCCTGCTGCCGTCGGCCGTGCGCTTCGACAGGTACCCGTTCATCTTCCTCACCCTGGCCCTGTCGCTGCAGGCCTCCTACGCGGCGCCGCTGATCCTGCTGGCGCAGAACCGCCAGGACAACCGGGACCGGGTCAACATGGAGCAGGACCGGGCCCGCAGCGACCGCAACATCGCCGACACCGAGTACCTGGCCCGCGAGGTCGCCGCGCTGCGGCACGGGCTCGGCGAGGTCGCCACGCGGGACTTCATCCGCTCGGAACTGCAGTCGCTGCTCAAGGAGATGGACGAACGCCGGGACGCCTCCGGCGCCTTGTGACCGGCGGCACGCTACCGACCGGTTAACCGGTTCGCCCGGAGCCGTACCATCAAGGCATGGCCAACGAGACAGAGGTCGCGGCAGGCGTCACGGAGGAGTCCGTGCGCGAGGCCCTGGCGACCGTCAACGACCCGGAGATCAACCGCCCGATCACCGAGATCGGGATGGTGAAATCGGTCGAGATCGCCGAGGACGGCGCGGTGCGCGTCGCGGTCTACCTGACCGTCTCCGGCTGTCCGATGCGCGACACCATCGTCACCCGCGTCCGCGAGGCGGTCGGCAGGGTGCCGGGCGTGACCGGTGTCGAGGTCGAGCTCGACGTCATGAGCGACGAGCAGCGCAAGGAGCTGTCCCAGCTGCTGCGCGGCGGCGCCCCCGAGCGGGAGATCCCGTTCGCCAAGCCGGGCACGCTGACCCGCGTCTACGCCGTCGCCTCCGGCAAGGGCGGCGTCGGCAAGTCCTCCGTGACGGTGAACCTGGCCGCGGCGATGGCCGCGGACGGCCTGAAGGTCGCCGTGGTGGACGCCGACATCTACGGCCACAGCGTGCCGCGCATGCTGGGCGTCGAGGGCCGGCCGACCCAGGTCCAGGACATGATCATGCCGCCGCAGGCGAACGGCGTGAAGGTCATCTCGATCGGGATGTTCACCCCGGGCAACGCCCCGGTGGTCTGGCGCGGCCCGATGCTGCACCGCGCGCTGCAGCAGTTCCTCGCCGACGTGTGGTGGGGCGACCTGGACGTGCTGCTGCTGGACCTGCCGCCCGGCACCGGCGACATCGCGATCTCGGTGGCCCAGCTGGTCCCCAACGCGGAGATCCTGATCGTCACCACCCCGCAGATGGCCGCCGCCGAGGTGGCCGAGCGGGCCGGCACCATCGCGGTGCAGACCCACCAGAAGATCGTCGGCGTGATCGAGAACATGTCCGGCATGCCGTGCCCGCACTGCGACGAGATGATCGACGTCTTCGGCACCGGCGGCGGTCAGACCGTCGCGGACGCGCTCACCCGCACCGTCGGCGCGACCGTCCCGGTGCTCGGCTCGATCCCGATCGACGTCCGGCTGCGCGAGGGCGGCGACGACGGCCGCCCGGTCGTGCTCGCCGCCCCCGACTCCCCGGCCGGCGCCGCCCTGCGCGCCGTGGCCGGCAAGCTCGGCGGCCGCCAGCGCGGCCTGTCGGGCATGTCGCTCGGGCTGACGCCCAAGAACAAGTTCTGACCGGACGGCCGAGCGGGCCGGACGGCCGACCGGGGTCCTGGCGGCCGACCGGGGTCCTGGCGGCCGAGCGGGTCCTGACGGCGGACGGACGACGGCCGGGCGGAGGTTTCCGCCCGGCCGTCGCCGTGTCTCCGCGGTCCTACGGGCGGGTGTAGCCGCCCAGGTCGGCCACGGTGGCGAAGCCGACGCCGTAGGCGCTGACGCCGCGTCCGTAGGCGCCGAGCAGGACGCCGGGGGCCTCGCCCGCGAGCACCCAGCCGTACTCCGACTCGCGGTAGCGGAAGGGCTGCGGCAGGCCGTTGACCGGCAGGCTGAGGGTCGACCAGCCGGGGCCGGCCAGGTCGTCGGCCAGATCCCAGGCCAGGGAGCTCTGCTGGTCCAGCCAGTCCTGGCGCAGCGCGCGGTCCAGCTGGCCGGGCCAGGTCGCGGCGAGCAGTCCGGAGCCGGCCAGCCAGGCGGCGGAGGAGGCGGAGGTCGCCTCCAGCGTGCCGGTGTTGTCGGCGCTGCGGCGGCTGTCCCGGCGGGCCACCGTCACCACGACCGCGAACTTGCGCACGTCCCGCGGCTCGTACTGCTTGGCCGGCTCGTCGCCGTGCCCCAGGGTGCCGTAGTCGACGCTGCCGCCCGCCGCCCCGGCCCGGGGGCCGCCGGCGCCGGCCTGCATCAGGTAGCGGCGGCCGGTCCAGCCGTCGTCCAGCCCGTACCAGGGGAAGTCGGCGGACAGGTAGGGCAGCAGCGGGTCCGCCGGGCCGGCCTGTCCGCCGACCACCGGGCCGCCGGCCGTAACCGTCGCCCCTCCCGCCTGACTCGTCGCGTCCATCCCCGGGCCTCCTCAAACGCACGTGTGCCTGCCGTGGAGCGCTCCCATGGTGGCGCACCTCGGCGTTCCCGGGGGGCCGTTCGCGGTCCGTGGTGGCGCGGATGTGACGGACGGCTCAACGGGAACAATCAGCACAATAGCGGCGCGGACGCCGCCGCCCCGCTCAGCCGGGCGGCCGGGCGGGGCGGCGGCGTCCCGTCGTCACGGGGCGGGAAAGGGCCCTCAGGTGGCGTCGGGGTCGAACGGCGGGCGCTCGCCGGCCTGCAGCGGGGCACCGGTGGAGGCGGCTGCCGCCGGGGCGGCCTTCTCGAAGCTGACGCTGCCCGCCCGGCCGTTCACGGGCGCCGCGGGCCGGTCGTCCAGGACGGAGCGGATGTCGAGCGAGTCCTTCATGTCCTTGAGGCCCAGCGGGTCGTCCTGGCCGCCCATGAGCTGCTTGCGGACGAAGGTCTTGGGGTTGAGGTCCTCGAACTCGAAGTCCTTGAACTCGGGGCCCAGCTCGCTGCGGATGTCCTCCTTCGCGTTGTCGGCGAAGGAACGGACCTTGCGGATGAAGCCCATGGTGTCCTGGATCAGCTTCGGCAGCTTGTCGGGGCCGAAGATGATGATCGCCATCACGATGAGGGTCAGGATCTCCAGCCCGCCTACGTCGCTGAACACCTTTGCTCCCTAGCTCGCCGGACGACGGTTCCTCCAGGGTAATGGCCACCGGTGGGTCCCTGACCCACGCTGCGATGAAGCCGTGGTAAAGACCAGCCGGTGGCCGGGCCCGGAGGAGGGGTGGGTGCGCTAGCGGATCTGCTGGCGCAGGGCCGCGACGCTGCCCGGGTAGCGCTCGGGCGGGGAGGACGGGCTCGCTCCGCGGGTGGCGACGACCGGATGGGCCTGGAAGTCCACCGGGACCTGCACCGACATCGGGACCAGGCCGCCGCCGCGGCCGCCGCCGCTGATCGGGCTGACCGTGGTGCCGTGCTGGTCCTCGCCCTGGGCGAGGCCGCCGACGCCGCCGAGCGTCACCGCGGCGACCGAGAAGGCGCCCGCGGCGGCGAAGACCAGGCGTCGCCCGCGCGCGGAGGCGCGGCCGGCGGCCGCAGCGGGCTCCGGGCGGGCGGCGGGCTCCGGGCGGCCGGTGCGCCGGCCCATCAGCGGCCGCAGCACCGACCCGCGCCCGAAGGCCCGCGGGTCCACCCCGGGCACCGGGGCGCCGGCGCCGAGCGCGCCCGCGCCGAAGGAGGCGCCGGCGCCGCGGCCGAAGGAGCCGCCGGTGAGCCGGCTGCCGCCGAGCGTGCCGGTGGCGGCGACCCCGCCGCCGGGCAGGTCGTCGTCGCGCCAGCCGGCGTCCGCCGGGCCGTCGTCCGGGAGGTTGCCGACGGCCATCAGCCGGGCCATCAGCGCGGAGGAGGGGCCCGGGGTGTCCGTGCGGGTCAGCAGGTGCTTGACGGCGCGGCCCTCGTCCGCCTCGGCCAGGCACTGGGGACAGGTCGCCAGGTGCGCCTGGACCCGCTCGCGCGAGTCGTGGCCGAGCTCGCCGTCCAGGAACGCGGAGAGCCGCTCCCCGAGGTGGTGTTCCTCGGCGGCGGGATCGACGGGCCGTACGGGCACCGCGCGCAGCTCCGTGTCGCCCGGCAGCGGGACGGCGGGCGGCAGCGGGACGGCGGGCGGCAGCGGCTCGCCGGGGTCGTCACCGGCCCGGCGGCCCAGCGGCCAGCTCCGCCGGGTCTGGGCGCGGTCGGACGACCCCGACCGTTCCGGACCGGACCGGCTGGTTCCGCTCACCATCGCCTCCGTCCGCGCCCACCCGGTGCGGCCGCGACCTCGGCGGCCACGGCGCCGACCGGCACCGGCTCGTCCGAGCCGCCGCGGCGCTCGCGCCCGGGGGCCTGGCCGGGGGCGCGGTGCTTGAGCGCGGCGCGCAGGTGCGAGCGGCCGCGGTGGATGCGGCTGCGGACGGTACCGAGCTTGACGCCCAGGGTGGCGGCGATCTCCTCGTAGGACAGGCCCTCGATGTCGCAGAGCACCACGGCGGCGCGGAACTCCGGGGCGAGGGTGTCCAGGGCCTGCTGGACGTCGGCGTCGAAGTGGGTGTCGCTGAAGTGCTGGGCCGGGCTGGGCTCGCGGGAGGCGAGCCGCTCGGCCGCGTCCTCGCCGAGCGCGTCGAAGCGGATGCGCTGGCGGCGGCGGACCATGTCCAGGAAGAGGTTGGTGGTGATCCGGTGCAGCCAGCCCTCGAACGTGCCGGGGGTGTAGGTGGACAGCGAGCGGAACACCCGGACGAAGACCTCCTGGGTGAGGTCCTCGGCGTCGTGCTGATTGCCCGTCAGGCGGTAGGCGAGGCGGTAGACGCGGGCGCTGTGCGCCTCGACGATCTCCTCCCAGCTGGGCGGAGTCCAGGTCTGCGCGTCGGGGCCTTCGGCGAAGGTCGCGAGGGCGGGGGCCTCGGTGGTACCGGCGGCCGGCGTCTCGGCGGCGGGCTGGTCCAGGTCGGAGTGCGCAGGCTGGTTCATCACGGGCTTCGGCGTACGGGCCGACGCGGTGCCGCGGGGGTGCCGCCGCACGGGGACGTCGCCCTCGGCCACACCTCCTCGGTCGGCTCTTCTGCCCAGCAGGGCCACCACCATATCCACCTCACCCGTCAAGCCCGGATAAAAGTGCCCGGGAGGTCTCCCGCACCCGGTCACGATGACAACGGCCCGCCGCAGTACGCGGTTCCCGCCCGGCCAGTAATCTGTGGCAGGAAATATCGACATCCCCCGCACCGGGCCGCCGCCCGGGGCTCCGAAAGAGGCAGCCATCAGCGAGTTCGGGCCCGCGCGCGCGGCCCTCGCCGACACCTACGTGGGCGAGGACGCGGTGCTGACCTACGCCCGGGCGCAGTCCGCGCGGACCGGGATACGGGCCATCGGCCCGAGCGGCGGCGCGTGCCTGCGGCTGCTGGCTGCCGCGCTGGACGCCAAGGCGGTGGCCGAGATCGGCACCGGCACCGGGGTGTCCGGGGTCTACCTGCTGCGCGGGATGCGGCCGGACGGCGTGCTCACCACCGTGGACGCGGAGCCGGTGCGCCAGCAGCTGGCCCGCGAGGCCTACCAGGCGGCCGGGTTCGCGGCCAACCGCTCCCGGTTCATACCGGGCCGGGCCCTGGAGGTGCTGCCGCGGCTCGCCGACGGCCAGTACGACCTGGTGTTCTGCGACGGCGATCCGGCCGAGTCCCGGGAGTACCTGCTGGAGGCGCTGCGCCTGCTGCGTCCCGGCGGGATGGTCTGCTTCGAGGGGGTCTTCCAGGAGGGCCGGCTGGCCGAGCCGGAGCTCCAGGACCCGCAGACCGGCGCGGTGCGCGACCTGGTCCGGGACGTCCGGGAGAGCGAGGCGCTGCTGCCCGCCCTGCTGCCCGTCTCCGACGGGCTGCTGTGCGCCGTGAAGCGCTGAGGTCCGCCGCGGCCGGTGCGGCGCCGGTGCTCCCCGCCGGTCCGGGGAACGCGCGGGCCCGGGCCGACATGACGTCGTGCCCGGGCCCGGCGGTACGTCTCCAGGAGACGGCGAGCACCCGCTGCGGTCAGCCGCAGGCCTTCTTCAGGGCTTCGCCCAGGGCGTCGGCCTCGTCAGGCGTGAGCTCCACCACGAGGCGTCCGCCGCCTTCGAGCGGAACGCGCATGATGATGCCCCGCCCCTCTTTGGTGACTTCGAGCGGGCCGTCACCCGTCCGCGGCTTCATGGCCGCCATGCTCGTTCCCCTTCCTGCAACCGCTCAGCTACGCACCGGCAGTCCGTCCACCGCCGGTATCGAACGCATTGATCGGAAGCCATTATCCCGCATGCCACGGCCTGATGACCAACATCACTCTCGGTGCAACCTCGGCCGGACCGGCTCCAACCGCCCCAATTGGCGTCATAAGCCCCGGCGCGGCGGCGGTGGCGACACCGCGGGAAGGTGCGATACCTCACACTCCCCACCCCGCCCCGCGCTCCGGCATCCTGGCACGACCACCCACGCGACGATCGCTGAGGAGCCCTCGCCCATGTCCGATTCCGTCCTGTACGAGCTGGACGGCGGCCTCGCCGTCATCACCATCAACCGCCCGGAGGCGATGAACGCGCTGGACGTCGCCACCAAGGTCGCGCTGCGCGACGCCGTGACCGAGGCCGCCGGAAACCGGTCGGTGCGGGCGGTGCTGCTCACCGGCGCGGGCGACCGGGCGTTCTGCGTCGGGCAGGACCTCAACGAGCACCTGGCGATGCTGAAGCGGGCCGACGAGACCGGCGAGGGCGCGCTGCGGACCGTCGCCGAGCACTACAACCCGCTGACCCGGGCGCTGGCCGGGATGCGCAAGCCGACCGTCGCCGCGGTCGGCGGGGTGGCGGCCGGCGCCGGCGCCTCGCTCGCCTTCGCCTGCGACTTCCGGATCCTCTCCGACCGGGCCGGCTTCAACACCGCCTTCGCCGGGATCGGCCTGACCGCCGACTCGGGCGCGTCCTGGACGCTGCCCCGGCTGGTCGGGCACGCCAAGGCCACCGAGCTGCTGATGCTCCCCCGGACGGTCAAGTCCGCCGAGGCGATGGAGCTGGGCCTGGCCACCAAGGTCGTGCCGGCCGAGGAACTCGCCGCGACCGCGCGGGTCTTCGCCCGCGAGCTGGCCGAGGGCCCGACCGTGGCCTACGGCGCCATCAAGGAGTCGCTGGCGTACGGCGCTTCGCACTCGCTGGACGAACTGCTCGACAAGGAGGACGAGCTGCAGACCCTGGCCGGCGACAGCGAGGACCACCGGATCGCGGTGCGCGCCTTCATCGCCAAGGAGAAGCCGAAGTACGTCGGGCGCTGAGGCTCAGCGCCCCCGCCTGCCCCCGGTGCGGACGTGGCAGTCCGCCAGGTGGTCGTCGACCAGACCGCAGGCCTGCATCAGGGCGTAGGCGGTGGTCGGGCCGACGAAGCGGAAGCCCTCCTTCTTCAGCGCCTTCGCCAGCGCCGTCGACTCGGGCGTGACGGCCGGCACCTCCGCCAGGGTGCGGGGGGCCGGCCGGTCCGGGTCCCCGGCGAACCGCCAGATCAGTGCGTCCAGCCCGCCGTCCAGGTCCCGGGCGGCCCGGGCGTTGGCGATCGCCGCGTCGATCTTGGCCCGGTTGCGGATGATGCCGGTGTCGGCGAGCAGCCGCTCCCGGTCCGCCTCGCCGAACTCGGCGACCTCGGCGATCCGGAAGCCCGCGAAGGCGGCCCGGAAGCCCTCCCGGCGGCGCAGGATGGTCAGCCAGGACAGACCGGACTGGAAGGCCTCCAGGCAGACCCGCTCGAACAGGGCGTCGTCGCCGTGCACCGGGCGGCCCCACTCGGTGTCGTGGTAGACGCGGTAGTCATCGGTCGAGTCGCCCCAGCCGCAGCGGCGCAGGCCGTCCGCGCCGAGCACCGCGCCGGCGGGGGCGGCCGGGAACCCGGCGGCCTCGGTCACCGGTCCCTCCGGGGCTCGGCGTCCTCGGGGGCCTCGGCGGGCGCCGCGGCCGGCCGGACCACCTTGGCGAACTCCTCCAGGCCGGGCAGCGGCTCGGCCGCCGGATCCGGGGCGGTGGTGGCCTCGACCGCGCCGCGCAGGTGGGCGGCGGCCTCCAGCTCGGCGATCCGCGCGTCGCGGTAGGCCAGTTCGGCGCCGAGGCGGCCCAGGACGTCGTCCACCTCGTCCATCCGGTAGCCGCGCACGGCCATCGGCAGCCGGAGGTCGTCCACGTCCGTCTTGCTCAGCGGGCGGTCCTGCGGCAGCCGCGCGGAGATGCGGTCCGGCACCGCCTCCGGCATCGAGCCGCCCCCGCCCAGCGCCACCAGCGCGGCGCCGCCGACCACCACGGCCATGGCGACCACGATCACCCAGAACACGAGCTGTCCTCCCGAACTCCCGGCCGGTCCTCGATCAAGTGCCAGCGAACCAGACTGATCATGACAGCATGGTCCCCAAGTGAGGCCGGGGGCCATCATCGCACCCGCAGGAGCTGTGGAGGAGACATCGGTGGCACTGCGCCTGGGACCGCGCGAATTCGGTGACGACGAGCTGGTGATCATGGCGATCGTCAACCGCACGCCGGACTCGTTCTTCGACAGGGGCGCGACCTTCGCCGACGAGGCCGCGTTCGCCGCCGCCGAGCGCGCGGTGGCCGAGGGCGCGGCGATCCTGGACATCGGCGGGGTGAAGGCCGGCCCCGGGGACGAGGTCTCGGTCGAGGAGGAGCTGCGGCGCACCGTGCCCTTCGTCGCCGAACTGCGCAAGCGCCACCCCGGCGCCGTGATCAGCGTGGACACCTGGCGGCACGAGGTCGGCGAGGCGGTCTGCGAGGCGGGCGCGGACCTGCTGAACGACGCCTGGGGCGGGGTGGACCCGAAGCTCGCCGAGGTGGCCGCCCGGTACGACGTCGGATTGGTGTGCACCCACGCGGGCGGCGCCGAGCCGCGCACCCGGCCGCACCGGGTCGGCTACCAGGACGTGATGGCGGACATCCTGCGGGTGACCGTCGGGCTGGCCGAGCGGGCGGTGGGGCTGGGCGTCCGCCGGGACGCGGTGATCATCGACCCGGGGCACGACTTCGGCAAGAACACCCGGCACTCGCTGGAGGCCACCCGGCGGCTGCCGGAGATGACCGCGACCGGCTTCCCGGTGCTGGTCTCGCTCTCCAACAAGGACTTCGTCGGGGAGACCCTGGACAAGCCGGTGGACGAGCGGCTGCTGGGCACGCTGGCCACCACCGCGGTCTCGGCCTGGCTGGGGGCCCGGGTCTACCGGGTGCACCAGGTCGCGCAGACCCGCGAGGTGCTGGACATGGTCGCCTCGATCCGGGGCACCCGCCCCCCGGCGGTGGCCCGCCGGGGGCTGGCGTGAACGGCGGGCGGCCCTCCTCCGACGGCCGCCCGGTCCCGTTCGGCCGGATCCCGCCCACCGGCGGGCTCCGGTTCGCCGGCTAGATCTCGTTCACCGGCCGGCGGGCGTCGG
Source organism: Kitasatospora sp. NPDC048194 (assembly GCF_043202455.1). Lineage (NCBI taxonomy): Bacteria > Bacillati > Actinomycetota > Actinomycetes > Kitasatosporales > Streptomycetaceae > Kitasatospora > Kitasatospora sp. NPDC048194. The sequence goes on along the minus strand of NZ_JBIDAK010000001.1, from coordinate 179,492 downwards.
CGAGGATCTTCATGACCTCGTCGATCTCGTCCGTGATGTGGAAGAGCTCCAGGTCGTGCGGGGCCGCCTTGCCCTGCGCGACCAGGGTGCTCTTCAGCCACTCGTACAGGCCGCCCCAGTAGGCGCTGCCGTAGAGGATCACCGGGAAGCGGGTGACCTTCTTGGTCTGCACCAGGGTCAGCGCCTCGAACAGCTCGTCCAGCGTGCCGAGGCCGCCGGGCAGGACCACGAAGCCCTGGGCGTACTTCACGAACATCGTCTTGCGGACGAAGAAGTAACGGAAGTTCAGCCCGAGGTCGACGAACTCGTTGAGGCCCTGCTCGAAGGGCAGCTCGATGCCCAGCCCGACGCTCATGCCGCCGGCCTCGGAGGCACCGCGGTTGGCGGCCTCCATGGCGCCCGGGCCGCCGCCGGTGATCACCGCGTAGCCGGCCTCGGCGAGGGCGCGGCCGATGGCCACCCCGGCCTCGTACTCCGGCGAGTCGACGGGCGTCCGGGCGGAGCCGAAGACGCTGATCGCGGGCGGGAGTTCGGCGAGGGCGCCGAAGCCCTCGACGAACTCGGAGGTGATCCGCAGCACCCGCCAGGGGTCGGTGTGCAGCCAGTCCGTGGGGCCGGTGGTGTCCAGCAGGCGCTGGTCCGTGGTGCTCGTGCCGACCTGGTCCCGGCGCACCAGCACCGGGCCCTTCTGCTTCTCGGGCCAGGCCTTCGTCTTCCGGGGCACGCCGACCTGCTCGGGGCCGTGTCCGTAGTGCTTGTCGTCTCCTGTGCCTGTCATGACGAAACCCTACGTCGACCTTCCCCCGTTTTCAGGCAACGGGAGGAGGTCGATCGGGGAACCGGATGGTGGCGTCCGGCTGCTCGCCGGACCGACCGCCGCTGCGGGGATCGGCTGGTCAGGCCGGTCGGACGGTCGGACCGGTGGGGCCGGTCGGACGGTCGGACCGGTCAGCTGGTCAGCCAGGCGCGCAGCCGGGCCTCGGTCTCGGCGATGGCGCTCAGCGAGCAGTGCTCGTCCCGCTTGTGCGCGAAGTTCGGGTCGCCGGGCCCGTAGTTGACCGCCGGCACGCCGAGCGCGCTGAACCGGGCGACGTCGGTCCAGCCGAACTTGGCCCGGGCCTGGCCGCCGGTGGCCGCCAGGAAGGCCTGCGCAGCGGGCTGCGAGAGGCCGGGCAGCGCGCCCGGGGCGAAGTCGGTGACGGTCAGCTCGAAGCCGTCGAAGACCTCGCGCACGTGCTTCTCCGCCTCGGCCTCGCTGCGGTCCGGCGCGTAACGGAAGTTGACCGTGATCACGCACTCGTCCGGGATCACGTTGCCGGCCACGCCGCCGTCGATCCGCACCGCGTTGAGGCCCTCGCGGTACTCCAGGCCGTCGATCTCCACCCGGCGCGGCCGGTAGTCGGCGAGCCGGGTGAGCACCTCGGCGGCGCGGTGGATGGCGTTGTCGCCGAGCCAGCTGCGGGCCGCGTGGGCGCGCACGCCGGTGAGCCGGATCTGCGCCCGCAGGGTGCCCTGGCAGCCGCCCTCGACCACGGCGCCGCTCGGCTCCATCAGCACCGCGAAGTCGGCGGCCAGCCACTCCGGGCGGTCCTTCGCGAGGTGCCCGAGGCCGTTGCGGTGGGCCTCCACCTCCTCGCAGTCGTAGAACACGTAGGTGAGGTCGCGGTTGGGTTCGGTCAGCGTGGCGGCCAGGCGCAGCGCGACGGCCACGCCGGACTTCATGTCCGAGGTGCCGCAGCCGTAGAGCAGGTCCCCGTCGACGTACGAGGGCAGGTTGTCGGCGATCGGCACGGTGTCCAGGTGGCCGGCCAGGACCACGCGCTCGCCGCGGCCCAGGTGGGTGCGGGCGACCACGTTGTTGCCGTAGCGGTCCACGGTGAGGTGCGGGTAGCCGCGCAGGGCGGCCTCCACGGCGTCGGCGAGCGCCTGCTCGTCGCCGCTCACCGAGGGGAAGTCGACGAGTCGGGCGGTCAGCGTGCCGCCGTCGAGGGTGAGGTCCAGGGGCGTCGGATTCGGGCTGCTCATGGCGTCAGCCTAGCCGTGCGGGTGGGCGCTCCACGGGCTCGTGCTGTGACGCGCTCGGCACCCGGATCAGCAACCGGGGTGCGCCGCACACCCGTCCGAGTCGGTACGGTGTCGGATCAGGACGGCGGGCGCGAGAGGGGCGAGGGTGGCCAGGAGAAGGCGCGGCGGGCAGCTGGACGAGGAGCAGGGCGACGAAGCGGCGCCCCGCCGCTCCGGTCCGGTGCGTGCGCTGCTGCTCGTGCTGGTCGGGCTGGTCGGCCTGGCGATGGTCGCGGGCCTGGCGGTGGTCGGAATCTGGTGGTTCGGGTTCCGGCCGGGTGCCACCGAGGAGTGCTCGGTGAAGACCGCGGCCGGCAGCGGCACGCTGGAGCTTCCGCAGGCCGCCAACGCCGCGACGATCGCCGCGGTGGCGCGCTCGCGCGGACTGCCGGACCGGGCGACCGCGATCTCGCTGGCGACCGCCATGCAGGAGTCCAAGCTGCGCAACCTGGCGGGCGGCGACCGGGACTCGATCGGCCTGTTCCAGCAGCGGCCCTCGATGGGCTGGGGGACCCCGGCGCAGATCGCGGACCCGGTGTACGCGACCAACAAGTTCCTGGACGGCCTGGTCAAGGTCCCCGGCTACACCCGGATGCCGCTGACCGACGCGGCGCAGGCCGTGCAGAAGAGCGGCTACCCCCAGGCCTACGCCAAGCACGAGACCAAGGCGACGCTGCTCACCTCGGCGCTGGCCGGGCGCGAGCCGGCCTCCTTCAGCTGCGTGGTGCACGACTACGCCAAGCCGGACCCGGGCGACTCGTCCTCCCCGACCGCGAGCGCCTCGGCCGCCCCGGCGGCGCAGCCGGACCGCGCCCAGGTGCTGTCGGACCGGGTGCGCCGGGAGTTCGGCCGGACGGTCACCCCGGCCACCGGCTACACCTCGACGATCAAGGGTGCCGAGAACGCCGTCGCGCTGACGCCGGACCCGGCCGCCGCCGCGCTGACCTCCTCGGCGGACGGCGGGGCCGACGCCGGGGCGAACGCGGAGCGGACCAGCGGCTGGGAGGTGGCCCACTGGGCGGTGGCCCAGGCCCAGCAGCTGGGCATCGCGACGGTCGCCTACGACGGGAAGATCTGGCGCAAGACCAAGTCCGAGGACGGCTGGCAGACCCAGACCTCGGGAACGTCGACCAAGCTCGTTCAGGTCACCCTCGCGCCGTACGACAAGGGCTGACGCACTGGTGTACGGGTTGCCGCCGAACAGGTGATTCCGGTCAACTTCGGTGGACCGACCGCCCGTTCCGGCGATCCCGGCTGGAGAACCGTCACTCCCCTTGGCGCGCGCCGGTGCAGGGGCGCGCGACAGGGGCCCGCAGGCCCTTCCGCTGCGGTCATACGATCCGATGGTCGGCTGGGAACTTTCCTTGCACCGGCCGAAACCTTCTGGCTTCTCAAGCGGTAACAACACCGTCCGCCCGGTCCCGTCCAGGCCCGGTCGTCCACCCGGTGGACGGGACGGACCCAGACCCCTTCGAGGAGCCCCATGTCTCACCCCCTCACGCGCCGGATCGCCCAGGCCGCGCTCGTCGTGGCCGCCGGCGCGACCCCGCTGGTCGCCGCCGGCTCCGCGTCCGCCCTGGGCGGGGACGCCCTGCTTCCCAAGAGCGACCTCGCGGCGCCGCTGGGCCAGCTGACCAACACCGACACCGGTTCCACCCTCCAGCACACCACCCACCAGCTCGGCCAGGCGGCCGGCACCACCGGCGCGGCCACCGTCGCCGCGGGCGTGCCCGCCTCCGCCGACGCCGCCGGCAGCATCGTCGCCCACCAGCTCCCCGAGGCGAACGAGAAGGCCAGCTCGCTGACCGCCCCGGTCGACCAGACCGCCGCCACCACCGGCCAGCTCTCCGCCGTCACCCCGAAGGTCGCCTCGGCGCTGGCCGGCAAGCTCGGCGAGGCCGTCACCGGCAAGGGCATGGGCACCCGCAGCGCCGACGCCGCCGCCAGCCCGGTCGGCGGCCTGGGCCAGGCGGGCTCCGTCGCCCACGCCGTCCCCGGCGCCGACAAGCTCTCCGGTGCCGTCCCCGGCACCAGCGCCGTCACCGACGCGCTGCCGCTCAGCTCGGTGGAGCGCGCGCTGCCGCTCGGCTCGGTCGAGCACGCCCTGCCCGGTGGCCTGCCCGGCACCGACGTCCTCGGCCTCGCCGAGCACGGCTCCGCCAACCGCCTCGGCGGTGCCGACCTCGGCCCGAACAACCCGCTGTCCGGCCTGACCAACTCGCTCGGCCCGGTCGGCGGCCTGCTGGGCGGCGTCAACGGCGGCAGCATCAGCGGCCTGCCGGTGTAGTCCGCGCACGCGGAAGGGGACGGTGTTCCGCTCGGAACACCGTCCCCTTCGTCGTGTCGTCGGCCCGGCCGCGACGCCGGCTGCGCCGGATCGTCAGCGCGCCGCGCCCAGCCGCTCGACGGCCGCGGCGACCCGCTCGTCGGTCGCGGTGAAAGCGACCCGGACGAAGCGCTCGCCGGCCGGCCCGTAGAAGTCCCCGGGCGCCACCAGGATGCCCAGACCGGCCAGTTCGGCCACGGTCTCCCAGCACGGGCGGTCCTGGGTCGCCCACAGGTAGAGGCTCGCCTCGGAGTGCTCGATGCGGAAGCCGTACGCCTCCAGCGCCGCCCGCAGCGCCGAGCGCCGGGCCGCGTACCGCTCCCGCTGCTCGGTCACGTGGGCGTCGTCCGCCAGCGCCGCGGCCGTCGCCGCCTGGACCGGCGCCGGCACGATCATCCCACCGTGCTTGCGCACCTCCAGCAGCTCCCTGACCACCACCGGGTCGCCCGCGACGAAGGAGGCGCGGTAGCCCGCCAGGTTGGAGCGCTTGGAGAGCGAGTGGACGGCCAGCAGGCCCGTGTGGTCGCCGCCGCAGACGTCCGGGCGCAGCACCGAGACCGGCTCGGCCTCCCAGCCCAGCTCCAGGTAGCACTCGTCGCTGACCAGCAGCGCGCCGTGCTCCCGGGCCCACTCGACGGCGCGGCGCAGCTCCTCCGCGCCGAGCACCCGGCCGGTCGGGTTGGACGGCGAGTTCACCCAGAGCAGGCGCACCCGGGAGCCGTCCAGCTCGTCCACGGAGTCGTACGCGACCGGCTCGGCGCCGCACAGCCGGGCGCCGACCTCGTAGGTCGGGTAGGCGAGCCGGGGGTGGGCGACCTGGTCGCCCGGGCCGAGGCCGAGCTGGGCCGGCAGCCACGCCACCAGTTCCTTCGAGCCGACGGTCGGCAGGACGGCCTGCGGGCCGATCACGGCGCCGCAGCGGCGGTCCAGCCAGCCGGCGATCGCCTCGCGCAGCTCCAGCGGCCCCCAGACGGTCGGGTAGCCGGGCGTGTCGGTGTGGGCGGCCAGCGCCTTCTGGATCACCTCGGGGACCGGGTCGACGGGCGTGCCGACGGAGAAGTCGCAGAGGCCGCCCGGGTGGGCGAGGGCGGTGGCCTTGTAGGGCTCCAGCTTGTCCCAGGGGAACACGGGGAGCCGGTCGGAAACGCGGCGCGCCGCCCCCGGGTGGCCCGGGAGCGGCGCTCGCGTGCTGTTCGTGCTCACAGCTCAGTAGCCACCGATCGTCAGTGGTCGGCGTTCTGCGGCGGCAGAGCGGCGATGAACGGGTGGTCCCGCTCGATGAGGCCGAGCTTCGAGGCACCGCCGGGCGAGCCCAGGTCGTCGAAGAACTCGACGTTCGCCTTGTAGTAGTCCTTCCACTCCTCCGGAGTGTCGTCCTCGTAGAAGATCGCCTCGACCGGGCAGACCGGCTCGCAAGCACCACAGTCGACACACTCATCCGGGTGGATGTAGAGGGACCGCTGGCCCTCGTAGATGCAGTCAACCGGGCACTCTTCGATGCACGCCTTGTCCTTCACGTCGACACAAGGCTGCGCGATGACGTAGGTCACGCTGTCGTTCCTCCTCGGAGGGGCCCTGGCGGCCCGTTCTGTTCTGCTCGCGTGCGCGGTGAGCGCGGCGTCGTCGATGCCCGCCCCTAGTATCGCGGGTCGGAGACCGCAAATGCACAGGAGGTGGCCGGATCATGACTCGGGACCCGCTGGAGACCCGTCCGGAAGTCCGGATAGATCGCTCTGACGTGGGACGACGCGTGTCCGTGCGGCGCGTGTCGGAGTTCGTGGACGACCGCCCGGTGTTTCGCGATGTGATCGGCGTGCTCACATCCTGGGACGATCATGGTCTCTCGGTGGCCCCGCGCTCGGGCGAGCCGGTCTCCTTCCCGGAGAAGCTGCTGGTCGCGGGCAAGGTCGTCCCGCTGTTCCCGGCCCGGCGCGTGCCCCGGCCGGCGGCCGAGCCCGTCGAACTCCAGCGGATCGCCGGGCGCGGCTGGCCGGCCGTCGACCAGCAGCCGCTCGGCGAGTGGACGCTGCGGGCCTCGGCCGGCTTCACCCGGCGGGCCAACTCCGTCCAGGCGCTCGGCGACCCCGGGCTGCCGCTGCCGCAGGCACTGGCCGCCGTCCGGGACTGGTACGCCGCGCGCGGCCTGCCCGCGTACGTCGAGGTGGTCACCCCCGGCTCGCCGGAGGCGCTGCGCGGCGAGCTCGACCGGCTCGGCGCCGGGTACGCGCCCACGCTGGTGCGCACCGCCCCGCTGGCCGGGCTGGCCCGGCTCGGCACGGGGCACGACCGGGTGCGCCTGTCGCGGACGGCGGGGCCGGAGTGGATGTCGCTGTACCGGCGGGTGAGCGGGGACGCGGCGCTGGAGGAGGCGGCCCGACGGGTGCTGCACGGCGGCCCCTCGGTCTGGTTCGCCACCGTGCCGGGCGCCTCCGGGCAGCCGCCGCTGGCCATCGGACGCTGCGTGGTCGACGGGCCGTGGGCCGGCTTCGGCGCGATCGAGGTCCAGCCGTACGCCCGCCGGGCCGGGCTGGCCACCGCCGTCATGGCGGTGCTCGCCGCCCGGGCGGCCGAGGAGGGGGCGAGCGGCGCGTACCTGCAGGTCGAGGCGGAGAACGCCGGTGCGATCGCGCTCTATGACGGACTCGGCTTCACGACCAGTCACACTTACCACTACGCGCTCCTTCCCCAGGAGTAGCCGACCGACCCGTACGCCCACGTTTGTCCGCTTGTCCGTCCGTCGCACGAAGGCCGCCGTCGTCACCGTGACCGAGCAGAGCAGAGACCGCTTCCGGAGTGCCGCCCGCGCCGAGCAGCCCGACCCGGTGCTGCTCTGCCTGCTCGCCGCCGCCGAACACCAGCCGCTCCTCGACCCGGGCGACCTCGCCGAGCCGCCCGGGGTGGACGCCCTGCTCGCCGCCTGCGAGGCCGCCCTGGACCGGCACGCGGCCGCCGTGCGGCTCGCGGTGGCCGAACGCTCGCCCGCCGGGCCGGAGGAGACCGCCGCCCTGCTCGCCGCCGTCCTCGGCGGCCGGGAGCGGTTCCACGGGCGGCAGTCCGACTACCGGCGGCTGGAGTCCTCGCTGCTGCCCGAGGTCCTGCGGCGCCGGCGCGGACTGCCGATCATGCTGTCGCTGGTGTGGATGGCCGTCGGCCGGCGGGCCGGCCTCACCGTCCACGGCGTGGCGCTGCCCGGTCACTTCGTCGTCGCGGTCGGCGGCCCGGCGGGCGGCGAGGAGTACGTGCTCGCCGACCCCTTCCACGGCGGCCGGCTGCTCGACCCGGTCGACGTCGAGCAACTGGTCGCCGCAGCGGGGCACGAGTTCAGCCCCGCCCTGCTCACCCCCGCCCAGCCGCTGGACATCGTGCTGCGGGTGCTCGGCAACATCCGGGTCTGGGCCGCCGACCGGCCCGAGCACGCCCGCACCCAGCTGTGGGCCACCGAACTCGCCCTGCTGCTCCCCCGGCACCCCGCCCAGCTGCGCCTGGAGCGGGCCGAACTCCTGGTGCGCACGGGGGACTTCCTCGGCGGATCGGCGGAGATGGACGCCTACGCGCAGATCCTGGACACCTTCGACCCGGACGCCGCCGCCAAGGTCCGGCAGGAGGCCCGGGCGGCCCGGCACCGGCTCAACTGAACCGTCAGAGCCAGCCCTTCTCGCGGGCGATCCGGACCGCCTCGGTGCGGTTGCGGGCCTCGGTCTTCTGGATCGCCATCGACAGGTAGTTGCGGACCGTCCCCTCCGAGAGGTGCAGCCGCCTGGCGATCTCCGCGTTCACCGCGCCGTCGGCGGCCGCGCCCAGCACGTCCCGCTCGCGCGGGGTGAGCGGATTGGCGCCCTCGGCCAGCGCGGCCGCCGCCAGCGCCGGGTCGATCACCCGCTCGCCGCGCAGCACCCGGCGGATCGCCTCGGCGAGCTCGGAGGCGGGCGCGTCCTTCACCAGGAAGGCGTCCGCGCCGGACTCCATCGCCCGGCGCAGGTAGCCGGGGCGGCCGAAGGTCGTCGCGATCACCACCTTCGTCGACGGCGCCCGGCGGCGCAGCTCGGCCGCCGCCTCGATGCCCGTCATCCCCGGCATCTCGATGTCCAGCACGGCGACCTGCACGTCGTTCGCCAGCACCGCCGCCACCACCTCGTCCCCGCGGCCCACCTGCGCGACGACGTCGATGTCCCCCTCCAGCCCGAGCAGCGCGGCCAGCGCCTCGCGGACCATGCCCTGGTCCTCGGCGAGCAGCACGCGGACCGAAGGGCTGTTCTCTGTGTTACCCATGGCCACGACCTTAGGGCCTGGCGCCGAACGCAGTTGAGCCACCGGTGGTTCACCGGGGGCCCCGGTGCAGCAGACTGGCCCGATGCCGACCCTGGAGCTCCTGCGACCCGACCACACCGACGCCCTGCTCGCCTTCGAGCTCACCAACCGTGCGTACTTCGCCCGCACCGTCCCCGACCGGGGCGACGCCTACTTCGCCGAGTTCCCGGCCCGCATCGCCGCGCTGCTCTCCGAACAGGCGGCGGGCGTCTGCCGGTTCCACGTCGTCCTCGACGCGGACGGCGCCCTGATCGGCCGCGTCAACCTGATGGACCTCGTGGACGGCAGCGCCGAACTGGGCTACCGCGTCGCGGAGTCCGCGGCCGGCCGGGGCGTCGCCGGGGCGGCCGTCGCCCAGGTCTGCCGGCTCGCCGCCCACGGCTACGGCCTGGGGTCCCTGACCGCCGCCACCACGCTCGACAACCCGGCCTCCCGAGCCGTGCTCACCCGCACCGGCTTCACGGTCACCGGGCAGTTTCTCCTCGACGGCCGCCCCGCCCTCTCGTACCGTCGCAGCCTGGCCGACCTGCGTCGCGCCGAGGCGGAGTAGACCAAGGCGGAGCAGACCAAGGCGGAGCAGGAAGTCGGCCGGGCCGGCTTCCTACTCCACGAGGAGTGTCACAGCCAGCGCTGGGCGGCCTCGACGCTGTCGGCGCCGCTGGTGTTGAAGGCGATGGCGGCCTGCGGGGCGTGCCGGCGGACCAGGTTGACGACGAGTTCGAAGAAGGGCAGCGCCGGCTCCGGCTTGCGGATGCCGCCGCCGATGACGACGACGTCCCAGCCCCGGCCGGCGAGCGCGGCGGTGATGGTCGTCCCGGCGGTCTCGTCGGGGGCGACCAGGGTCATCGCCGCGTCGATGCCGTGCTCGGCGAAGCGGGCGAGTTCGGCGTCGAGGACGGCCCGCATGCCGTCGCCGTCCATGCCGGGTACGGCGTGCGGGTCGAAGCCGATGATCAGAACGGTGGACATGCCCGAAGAGACGATCGGCACCGCCGCCGGGTTCCGCGCGGCGCCCTCGCCGCCCCGGGAGCGCCGGGCCCTACCGGGCCTTCCCCGGCGCGGCGGCCCCGGAGGGCGCGGCCGTCGGCCGCAGCGGCACCGACGCGCGCAGCCGGAAGCCCCTGCCGCGCTCGCCCGGCCCGGTCTCCAGCCGGCCGCCGACCAGCGCCAGCCGCTCCTCCAGCCCGGACAGGCCGTTGCCCGGCTGGGACTTGCCCGGCCCGGGGCCGTCGTCGGCGATCTCCAGGACGGCGTACCGCTCGCCGTCGGCCGCCCAGCTCTCGTCCGCGGTCACCGTGCAGACGGTGGCGCCCTCGCCGTGCCGGACGATGTTGGTGACGGCCTCGCGCAGCGCCCAGGCCAGCGCGCCCGCCTCCTCGTTGGCCAGCGACGGCCAGGCGTCCGCCAGGTCCGGCGCGGCCTCCAGCCGGACCTGCGCGGCGGACAGCGCGGTACGGGCGGCGGCCAGCTCGACCGGCAGGGTCGGCCGGCGGAAGCCGGTGACGGCCTCCCGGACGTCGATCAGCGACTGCCGGGCGACCTGCTCGATGTCGGCGACCTGCGCCCGCGCCGCCTCGTCCTTGCCGGCGTCCATGAACCGCCCGGCGAGCTCGCTCTTCAGGGTGATCAGCGACAGCGAGTGCCCCAGCAGGTCGTGCAGGTCGCGGGCGAGCCGCAGCCGCTCCTCCGAGGCGGCCAGGTGGGCGACGGCGGCCCGGGCCTCGCGCAGCTCGTTCATGGTGGCGACCAGCCGCTGCAGGCCGGTCATCGCGACACCGGAGAGGAAGGCGCTGAACGCGAAGGTGGTGACGTTGTCGCTCCCGGCGTGGACCAGCACGCCGGTTGCGGCGGTGAGCACGGCCATGCCGACCAGTGCCCGCATCGCGTGCTTCAGCGGGATGATCACCGCGAGGCAGACCGAGGCGTAGATGAACATGGTCAGGAACGCGCCGCCGAGCGCGAAGGAGGAGCCCACCGCGAGGACGATCATCACCCCGACGATCACCTGGCAGGCCCGCGGCTTCATCCGCGCCTGGGAGCGGAAGAACACCAGCAGCACGTAGCCGATCACGAAGACCGCCAGGCAGACCCAGCCGAACGCCTTCCCGGCCGGGCCGTGTCCGCCGTTGACCAGGTCGCTCGCCGGGTACGCCAGGTAGATCATCCACAGCAGCATCCAGGCGACCTTGACCAGCAGCTGCCGCCTGGTCTCCACCGGGGATCCGGGGACGTTCATGAACGACGCGCGCGCCGTCCCCTCCCCCGGCGGTCCGTCGGGTCGGTGGGTCCGGCGCGCGTCACTCATGTGGATCATCATGCCTGGCGGGTGTCACGGCGGTACAGGGCCGCGGCGGCGGTGACGAACACCGCGAGGAAGGCCGCCAGCCCGGCGACCGCGACCATGTCCAGGGAGTGCCCGGGCTGGGTGAAGGTGGCCAGCTTGTTGTACAGGTACACGGGGTTGAAGCGGGCGAACCTCTCCATCGAGCCGCTCACCGGGAACCACGTCCCGCCGAGCAGCGCCATCGCCATGTAGGTGATCATCACGATCGGCTGCACCGCGTCCGGCGCCGCCGCGTAGCCGAGCGCCACCCCGAGCGCGGCGAAGACGAAGCTGCCCAGCCAGAGCGCGGCCACCAGCCCGAGCCACTGCGGCACGCTCAGCGAGACGCCCTGGCTCGCGCCGACCGCGAAGACCACCAGGATCGCCGGCAGCGTGGTCACCGCGGTCGCCGCGATCTTGCCGACCGTGTACGCCCGGCCGGGCAGCGCGGTCAGCCGCAGCTGGCGCACCCAGCCGCTCTTGCGCTCCAGGGAGATCCGCTGGGCGCTGCCGGTCAGCACCGCGCCGACCGCGCCGAAGGTGGCCATCGAGACCATGAAGTAGGTCTTCACCGGCAGGCCGCCGGCCTGGCTGGTGGAGCCGTAGGCGTTGATGAAGAAGACGTACATCAGCGCCGGGTAGAGCACCGTGAAGAACAGGTAGCGCCGGTTGCGGAGGGTCCGCAGGATCTCCAGCTTGATCAGGGTGGTCATCGCACGCTCTCCTTCGCGGCGTCGGCCTCGCGGTCCAGTTCGCCGGTGATGGTCAGGAAGGCCTGCTCCAGGCCCAGGCCGGTGACCTCCAGCCCGCGCGGGTACAGGCCCGCCCGGTAGAGCCCGGCCACGCTCGCGTCGGCGTCCGCGGTCCGGATCCGCACCGTCCGCACGCCGGGGACGCGGGCGGTGACGTCCAGCGACTGCACGCCCGGCAGGGAGCGCAGCACCGTCTCGTCGAACGGCGCGGCGGCCGCGGCGAGGTCGGCGTCGTGGAGTTCGAAGGCGATCCGGCGGGCGCCGGCCCGCGCCTTGATCTCGGCGGAGCTGCCGTCGGCGATCAGCCGGCCCCGGTGCAGCACCAGGACGCGGTCGGCGATCGAGTCGGCCTCCTCCAGGTAGTGGGTGGCGAACAGCACCGTGCGCCCCGCGTCGGCCTGCGCCCGCATGCTCGCCCAGAACGCCTGCCGGACGCTGACGTCCATGCCGGTGGTGGGCTCGTCGAGCACGATCAGGTCGCTGTCGCCCGCGATCGCGAGGGCGAAGCGGACCCGCTGCTCCTGGCCGCCGGACAGCTTGTCGACCCGGCGGTCGGCGATCTCGGTGATCCCGGCGTCGGTCAGCACCCCCGTGACCGACCGACCGCTCGGGTGCACCTTGCAGGCGAGCTCGACCAGCTCGCGGACCTTGACGTCGCTCATCAGCCCGCCGCTCTGCAGCATCGCGCCGACCCGCCCGGCGGCGATCGCCGCCCGCGGGGTGCCGCCGAACAGGGTCACGCTGCCCTGGTCGGGCTCGCGCAGGCCGAGCAGCAGGTCCAGGCTGGTGGACTTCCCGGCACCGTTCGGGCCGAGCAGCGCGACGGTCTCGCCCGGCCGCAGCACGAGGTCGAGTCCGTCCACGGCGCGCACCCGCCCGTAGCTCTTGCCGACGCCGCGGAAGGCGGCCACCTCGGTAACCATCGCCCGGCTCCTCTCACCCGATGGTGTCGTGTGCGGGGCTGTCCGCACCACCTCAGGGTCCCGCGCGGGCGGGCGGCGGCGGCAGTGCCGGCCGTCGTGGCTTCGGTATGACGGATGTCATGCCGGCGGCCGGTACCCGTGTCAGGGCACCGGCCGCCGGAGGAACCGGAGCGGGAGGCGCTACCGGGCCAGTGCCCGCTTCACGAAGTCGACCTGGACCAGCAGCAGGTTCTCCGCGACCTCCTCCTGCGGCGTCATGTGGGTGACGCCGGACAGCGGCAGCACGGTGTGCGGGCGCCCGGCCGCCAGCAGGGCCGAGGAGAGCCGCAGGGTGTGGGCGGCCACCACGTTGTCGTCGGCGAGGCCGTGGATGATCATCAGCGGGCGCTCCAGCCCGGCCGCGTAGCCGGTCAGCGAGTTCGCCGCGTACACCTCGGGCCGCTCGGCCGGGTGGCCCAGGTAGCGCTCGGTGTAGTGGGTGTCGTACAGCTCCCAGTCGGTCACCGGCGCCCCGGCCACCGCCGCGTGGAACACGTCGGGACGGCGCAGCACGGCGAGCGCGGCCAGGTAGCCGCCGTACGACCAGCCGCGGATGGCGACCCGGTCGAGGTCGAGCGGGAACTCCGCGGCGAGCGCCCGCAGCGCGTCGACCTGGTCGTCCAGGGTGGCCCCGGCGAAGTCGAAGGCGATCGACTTCTCCCAGGCCGGTCCCCGTCCGGGGGTGCCGCGGCCGTCGGCGACGACCACGGCGAAGCCCTGGTCGGCGAACCACTGCGAGTTGAGGTGCGCGTTGTGGGCCTGGACGACGCGCTGGCCGTGCGGGCCGCCGTACGGGTCCATCAGGACGGGCAGCAGGCCGTCGCGCTCCCGGTCGTAACCGGCGGGCAGGAAGACGGCGGCGGGGATGCGGCGCTCGCCGGCGAAGCGGAAGACCGGGCGGGCGGTGATCACCGGGGTCTCGGCGTACGAGGCGATGACGGCGACGTCGTCGACCACCACGCCCTCCGGAAGGTCGCGGGCGACCTGCACCAGCGAGCCCGGCAGGTCCGCCTCGGCGGTGGCCCGCACGGTGATCCCGCCCGCGTGCACCGCGCTGGTGACGGAGGTGAAGGGACGGCCGTTGGAGGACTCCCAGGCCAGCCGCTTGCCGTCGTGGCTGATCCGGCCGACGGCGATCCAGCCGGGCTCGGGGTCGGTCTCGGCGGCGCCGCCGGAGGCGCTGAAGAACACCTCCTCCGCGGTGACCGCGACGACCGACCGGACGTGCAGGTCGGGCCCGGTGACGGCCTGGTCGCCGATGACCAGCGCCCGCGCCCCGCTCTCCCGTCGCCCGCCGCCGTCCTGCTGGGCGGCTCCGCCCACCTCCGCGATGTCGGAGATCCGGACCAGCTTGCCGTCCGGGGTCCAGGCCGGCACGCCGGGGAAGGCCTCTAGCCAGGTCTCGTCGTGCTCCTCCACCAGCACCTCGGTGGCGCCGGTGGCCGCGTCCAGGCCGAGGATCCGCTGCGCGCGCTGGTCCCGGGACTGCACCAGCAGCAGCGGCACGCCGCCTTCGGACCAGTGCACCCGGGCCAGGTACGGGAAGGCCTCGCGGTCCCAGGTCACCTCGGTGCGCCCGCCCTGCAGGTCGAGCACCCAGAGGCCGACCTCGGCGTTGGCGGTGCCGGCCGCCGGGTAGGCGACCTCGGCGGGTTCGCGGTCCGGGTTGGCCGGATCGGCGATCCACCAGCGGCGCACCGGGCTGTCGTCGGCGCGCTCGACCAGCAGCCGGTCGCTCTGCGGGGACCACCAGAAGCCGCGGTCGCGGCCCATCTCCTCCTGGGCGATGAACTCGGCCTGCCCCCAGGTGACGTTCGGGCCGTCCGGCTCGGCGAGCGCCCGGTCGCCGCTGCCGTCGGTGCGGGTCAGCCGCAGCTCGCCGGCGGTGTTGGCGTAGGCGACGTGGGTGCCGTCGGGGGAGGGCCGCGGGTCCAGCAGCGGTCCGCGGGCGGGGAGTTCGGTGGTGGTGCCGGTGGCCAGGTCGGCGGTGAAGAGCCGGCCGGACAGGGCGAAGGCGGCGAGCCCGCCGTCCCCGTCCAGGGCGTAGCCGACGATGCCGGCCGAGCCCTCGCGGCTGCGCTCGCGGCGGGCCCTCTCGGCCGGCGACAGGTCCTCCTCGCCCCCGCCGAGCAGCGCGGCCGGATCGGCGGCGATCCGCTCGTCGCCGGTGGCGGTGTCGAGGGTCCAGAGCAGGTTGGCCCGGTCGTGGCCCGAGCGCGAGCGGAGGAAGACGACCCGCGAGCCGTCCGGTGCGACGGAGAAGGAGCGGGGCGCGCCGACGGTGTAGCGCAGGGTCCGCGCGTACTGCCGCGGGAAGGTGTCCGCAGGGGTGTGGGAGGTCATGGCACCAGACCCTACGACGGCGGACTCCCGCGGCCGGGTGACGGGTGATCACTCGTTCGGAGCATCGCCCCCGAGTACGCCCGGACGGCCGCCACACCGCCTCCGACCGGCGCGTGCGCCCCGGGAGTGCCCCGATGCCCCGGCGCGCGAGGACTCACTGAATGTAATGCTCCCCTTACCCATCGGGTATGACTGGTCGGGCGAGTGATCGTCGGGCCCGTCCCGGCCCCGGTCGCCCGGCCCCGATTCCCGTACGGTCCCACCGCCGCCCTCCCCAGGGGTCGGCGCCCGAGAAGGGGTATGAGCCGACATGGCCATGAACATCTCCGCAGCCGTGCTGATGCTGGTGATCGTGGTGGTGCTGATCCGCCGCTCCGGCCTGAAGCTGGCGCACGCCATCGTCTGCGCGCTGCTCGGCTTCTACCTGGCCTCCAGCTCGATCGCCCCGTCGATCAGCCAGGTCACCAGCAACCTCGCCGGAATGATCAACGGCCTGAAGCTCTGACCGCCGCGGGCCGGTGGTTAGGCTTCCTCCCATGACCGCGACTACCGGCCGCAGCCTCCTGCTGGTCCACGCCCATCCCGACGACGAGTCGATCGGCAACGGCGCCACCATGGCCCGGTACGCGGCCGAGGGCGCCCGGGTGACGCTGGTGACCTGCACCCTCGGCGAGGGCGGCGAGGTGATCCCCCGCGATCCCGCCCACCCGACCGCGGCCGGGCGGGAGTACCCCCGGCCGCAGGACGGCGGCGACGCCCTCGGCGCCTACCGGATCGGGGAGTTGGCCGAGGCGATGCGCGCCCTCGGCGTCACCGACGTCCGCTTCCTCGGCGGCCCGGGGCGCTACCGCGACTCGGGGATGATGGGCGTGCCCGACAACGACGCCCCCGGCTGCTTCTGGCGGGCGGACGTGGACGAGGCCGCCGACCACCTGGTCGCGGTGATCCGCGAGGTGCGGCCGCAGGTGCTGGTCACCTACGACGAGAACGGCGGCTACGGGCACCCGGACCACATCCAGGCGCACCGGGTCGCGATGCGCGCGTACGAGCTCTCCGCCGATCCGGCGCACCGCCCGGAGCTGGGCGCCGCCTGGCGGATCGCCAAGGTGTACTGGAACCGGATGCCCCGCTCGGTGATCGAGGCCGGCCTCGCCGAGACCGCCGCCGAGGCGCCCTTCCCGGGTGTCGCCCGACCGGCCGACGTCCCCGGCGTGGTGCCCGACGAGGTGGTCACCACCGTGCTGGACGGCACCGCGTACGCCGGGCGGAAGGCCGCCGCGATGGCCGCCCACGCCACCCAGATCACCGTGGACGGCGCCTTCTTCGCGCTCTCCAACGACCTCGGCCAGCCGCTGGTCGCCACCGAGTACTACCAGCTGGTGCGCGGCCAGGCCGGCCCGGAGCGCCCCGAGCGCGACCTGTTCGCGGGCCTGGACGACCCTGCCGCGGACGCCCGGCAGCAGGCCGCCCCCGACCACGGCCGCACCGCGCCCGCCGTCCCCGAGGAGAGCGCCCGATGACCGCGCCCACCGCCCCCCAGCGCCGCTCGCTCGCGGCGACCGTCCTCGGCACCCAGAAGGAGCGCCTGGCCGAGTCCCAACCTCCGCGCCTGGTCCGGATCGCGGTGTATGTCCTGTTCTTCCTGCTGGGCATCGCGGTGTCGGTCTGCGGATCCTTTGTGCAGGCCCTGTGGCCGCCGGTGGGGGTTCTGCTGGCGCTCGCCGCGAGCGTGGCGACCTTCTACGCCGGCCTGCGGATCACCGGCACCCGGCTCGGCGCCGCGATGCCCGCGGCCGGCTGGTTCCTGGCGATGCTGTTGATGATGGTGCCCCGGCCGGAGGGCGACAACGTGCTCTGGTCCAACGCCACCTCGCTGGCCTGGCTGTTCGCCGGCTCGGTGCTGGGCGTGATCTGCGCCACCCTCCCCACCCGGGGCAGCTGGTTCCCGGGTGCGCCCAACCCGCCGCGCTGATCCGGCCCGCGAGCGGCCTACGGCCCCGCGCACGACGCGCAGTCAGGACCACACGGCCGTACTCTCATACCGGAGGAACCGGACGTATCAGGATCTGTCCGAAGCCGTTCACCGCTCAGTTCTTCCCAGTATGGTGGTCCCGCAGTACGCGAACCCGACCGCCGTTTGCCCCAGGCCCGGCGACCACGAACCGCGGTCGCGCCGCACGGCCGCCCGCGAACCCGGAGCAGAGCAGCATTGAGCAGCCGCGAATCTGACAACGCCAACCCGACGCCCCGGCGTACGGGTCCGGACGCCTACCCGTCGGGCACGCCGCCCTACGGCACCCCGGGCCCCGGCGGCGACCGGGCTGCGGCCGGTGCCGACCAGGGCGCCGCGGCGGGCGGCGAGGACGACGGTCCGAAGACCGAGACCACCCTGACCACCCGGGTCCGGATCAACATCCCCGGGTCGCGCCCGATCCCGCCGGTCGTCGTCCGCAGCACCGTCAAGAACGAGGACGGTCCGGGCGACCAGGGTCCGGCCGCCGAGCCCGGCGGCCCGCGGCACCGCTCCGCCACCGCCTCGCCCGTCCTCGGGGTGATGGAGGGCGGCGGCCGGCCTGCCACCCCGCCCGACCTGCCGCCGGAGTGGCAGGTCCCGCCGATCCCGCCGGCGACCTCCGAGTCCGAGTCCACCGGCGCGTGGTTCCGGCCGCGGCAGAAGAAGGCCCCGGCCGCCGAGCCCGCCCCGGCCACCGTGCCGGCCGGCGCTCCGAGCGCGCCGGAGGCCGTGGCGGCGCCCGGCGCGCCCGCCGGGGCCCGTCCGCAGGGCGCCCCGAACGGCCGTCCGGTGCCCGCCCAGGGTGCGGCCCCGCACCGGGCCGCCGCGCCCGCCGCGCCGTTCGGCGCCGAGGCTCCGGTCGAGGAACCCGGCGTCTACGAGGCCGCCGACCCCTTCGCGCCGGCCGCCGACCCGTTCGCCACGGCCGGCCCCGACGCCGCCGCGCGCGGCTCGCGCGGTGGCCGCCCCCAGCAGCAGGGCACCCGGCCGCAGGACCAGCAGCCGAACGCCCCCCTGCCCAACCGGCAGCGGCCCCAGGGCCCGCAGGGCGCCCCGGGGCTGAACGGCCGTCCGGCCGGCCCGGCCGCCGCCGAGCCCGGCCCGGAGGACACCTCCGTGGACGGCTTCGCGCCGATCCGCGAGAACACCCCGCCGCCGACCGCCATACCCGGCGCTCCCCGCAACGGCGCCCCGCGCGGCGCCGACGGCCGTTCGCAGCCGGGCCTGTTCGCCTCGGCCCCGACCGGCACCGACCCGTTCGCGACCCAGCGCCCGGCCGCCGCCGGCCAGGACCCGTTCGGCTCGGCTCCCGCCCCCGGCGGGCTGTTCCCGGGCACGCCGCAGTCCGGCCCCGGCGGCTCGCGGCCGGCCGGCCGCGACCCGGAGGCCACCGAGGTCACCCCGCTGCCGGGCCCCGACGCCACCCGGCCCGCGCCGTCCGGCCCCGCCGGTGCGGTCCCGCCCGGTCCCGCCGGGCAGCCCGGCCCCGCCCCGGCCCCGGCCCCGGCCCCGGCGGCCAAGGCCGAACCGGCCGGTCCCGCCAAGGGCAAGGGCAAGGGCAAGGCCAAGTCCTCGGGCGGCGGCGCCAAGAAGCTCGTCAAGCTCGGCGTCTACGCGGTCGGCGCCGTGCTCTTCCTCGGTGCCGCCGCGTACGGCACCGGCCTGATGCTCAACCAGTCGGACGTCCCCAAGGGCACCGTGGTGCTCGGCACCGACATCGGCGGCAACGGCCGCGACCAGGCGATCCACGCCCTGGACGAGTCGGTCGGCAAGGCCGGGCAGCAGCCGCTCAAGCTGAAGATCGGCGACCAGAGCGTCGACCTCGACCCGACCGTCGCCGGGCTGAGCTTCGACACCACGGCCACCGTGGACGGCCTCGCCGCCCACAGCTACAACCCGGTGGACGTCATCAAGTCGCTCGAGGGCGGCACCAAGGCGGTCGCGCCGGAGGTCCGGGTCGACCGGGCCAAGCTCAAGGCGGCGCTGGACTCGCTGGCGACCGGCTCGGGCCAGGGCCTGCAGGAGGGCTACGTCAAGTTCGGCGACAACGGCGACCCGGTCGTGGTGCCCGGCAAGGCCGGCCAGGCGGTGGACTCCAACGCCGCCCTGGACGTGGTGGAGCAGGCCTACCGCGACCGCGCCGCCGGCAAGCCGGACCAGCCGATCGCCCTGTCCGTCACGGCCGCCCAGCCCAAGGTCTCCACCCAGGCCCTGCAGGCCGCCGCCGACGGCCTCGGCAAGCAGATCGTCAGCGGCAAGATCACCGTCGTGGCCGGCACCAAGTCCTGGAGCTTCGGCAAGCTGACCGCCGCCAAGGCGCTCACGCTGGTCCCGGACGCCTCCGGCAAGATCGTGCCCAAGTGGGACCTCGACGCGCTGAGCACCCAGCTGGGCGGCGTGTTCGACAAGGTGAAGGTCAAGAAGAACGGCCAGACCGCCACGGTCACCCCGCAGGACGTCGCGGACGCCGTCGGGTCGCTGTTCGACAAGACCGGTGACAAGGACCGCACCTTCAAGTTCACCGCCGCCTGACGGACCGGACACGAACGAGGGGCGGACCCGCTGCCGCGGTGCCGGCGAGCGGTTCCGCCCCTCGACAACTCCCCTCCCGGTCAGCAAGATGTGACGCCACACCCTCCGTCACAGCCATCCCGGGAGTCACACCGATGGGTCGCCGCCGCCAGCACCACCGGACGGCACTGCTCGCCGGTCTCACCGTGCTGACCCTCTCGCTCGCGCTCTGCTCCTGCTCCTCCGCACAGGGCGGCGACGCCGCGGACGCGCTGCCGGGCGCCACCGGGATGCCCAAGCTCACCTCGATCGACGTCAACCCGCACGACCGCGCCCAGCTGCGCCAGGGCGGCACCCTCAACCTGGCGATCACCCAGTTCTCGCACCAGTGGTCGCCGATCCACGCCGACGGCAGCGAGTCCTCGACCATCGACGTCACCAAGCCGCTGCTGCCGACCTTCTTCCGCTCGGACGCGGCCGGCACCCAGACGGCCAACCCGGCCTACCTGCAGGAGGCGCACGCCGAGGTCAGGGACGGCCGGCAGGTGGTCACCTGGACGCTCAACCCGAAGGCCCACTGGTCCGACGGCACCCCGATCACCTGGCGGGACATCGAGGCGAACTGGCGGGCCCTGAACGGCCGGAACCCGGCCTTCCGGCCCTCCAGCAGCACCGGCTTCGAGCTGGTCTCCTCGGTCGAGCGCGGCAAGGACGACTTCCAGGCCGTGATGACCTTCGACCAGCCGTTCTCCGAGTGGCAGTCGATGTTCAACAGCGCCGCCAACGCCCCGCTGCTGCCGGCCGCCAAGGTCGCCACCCCGGAGCTGTTCGACTCGGCCTACCTGGACGCGATCCCGCTCACCGCCGGCCCGTTCAAGGTCGAGCGCCTCGACCCGGCCGCGCAGACCGTCACCCTGGTCGCCGACCCCGCCTGGTGGGGCGACAAGCCCCTCCTGGACCGGATCGTCTTCCATGCCATGGCACCCGCCGCGATGGGCCCCGCCTTCGCCAAGGGCGAGCTCGACCTCTTCGACAACGGCCCGGACCCGGCCGGCTACCGGGCCATCAAGGCCACCAAGGGAGCCGCCGTCCGCCGGGCCGGCGGCCCGGACTTCCGGCAGATCACCCTGAACGCCCGCACCCCCGCGCTCACCGACCCGACGGTGCGCCAGGCCGTGTTCCAGGCGATCAACCGGGACGCCCTGATCCGCTCCGACCTCAGCGGACTGGACTGGCCCGCCGTCCCGCTCAACAACCACCTGCTGGTCGCGAACCAGAACGGCTACCGCGACAACTCCCTCGGCCTGTCCCGCTTCGACCCGGCCGAGGCCGCCCGCAAGCTGGACTCGGCCGGCTGGAAGCTCGACGGCGGCGTGCGGAAGAAGGACGGCCGCGAGCTGAGCCTGCGGATGGTCGTCCCGGCCGGGGTCCCGGTGGCCCAGGGCGAGGCCGTCGCCGTCACAAGGATGCTCAAGGACGTCGGCATCGAGGTCACCACGGTGACCGCCGCCGCCAACGAGTTCTTCGACAGGTACGTCGACCGCGCGGACTTCGACCTGACCGTCTACGCCCTGCTCGGCACCCCGTTCCCGGCCAGCGGCAGCCGGGCCGGCTTCGCCCGGAACGGCGGTGCCAACCACGTCGGCGCCGGCAGCGCCGCGGCGGACGCCGCGCTCGACCGGGCCGCCGCCGCGACCGACGCCGCCACCGCCTCCGAGGCCGTCAACCAGGCCGACGGCGAGCTCTGGAAGGTCGCCGGCGTGCTGCCGCTCTATCAGCGCCCGCAGCTGTACGGCGCCCGCGCCGACCTCGCCAACATCGGCGCCGAGGGCCTGTCCGACATCGTCTGGGAGAACGTCGGCTTCACCAGGTGAGCCCGCCGGCCGGAGCGGCCGGCGCTCAGCCGTGCAGCGTCTCCCGCCAGTAGTGGCAGGCGCTGCGCCGGCCCGGCAGTTCCGCGCCGTCCTCGTCCAGCACCGGCAGCAGGCGCGGGAGTTCCTCCCGGCAGCGGTCGCGCACCCGGTCGCAGCGCGGGTTGAAGGCGCAGCCCGCGGGGATCCGCAGCAGGCTCGGCGGCAGGCCCTTGATGGCGTGGAGGTTCTGGCCCTTCTGGTCGAGCCGGGGAATGGAGTCCAGCAGGCCCTTGGTGTACGGGTGGGCCGGCCGGGCGTACAGCTCGTGCACCGGGGCGGTCTCGACGATCCGGCCCGCGTACATCACGGCGATCCGGTCGGCCACGTCGGCGACCACGCCGAGGTCGTGGGTGATCAGGATCAGGCCCATGTTGAACTCGGCCTGGAGGTCCGCGAGCAGGTCCATCACCTGGGCCTGGACGGTGACGTCCAGGGCGGTGGTGGGCTCGTCGGCGATGATCAGGTCCGGCTCCAGGGCCAGCGCCATGGCGATCATGATGCGCTGGCGCATGCCGCCGGAGAACTGGTGCGGGAAGTCGCCGACCCGCTGCCGGGCGGCGGGGATGCGCACCCGCTCCATCAACTCGACGGCCTTCTCCCGGGCCTCCTTGCGGGTGAGCCCCTGGTGGACCCGGAACATCTCGCCGAGCTGGTAGCCCACGCTGAGCACCGGGTTGAGGGCGGACAGCGCGTCCTGGAAGATCATCGCGATCCGCTGGCCCCGGACGGCCCGCCGGTCCCCGGGGTTCATGGTCAGCAGGTCCTCGCCGCGGAACAGGATCCGCCCCGAGGTGATCCTGCCGGGCGGCATGTCCAGGATGCCCATGACCGCCTGGGCGGTCACCGACTTGCCGGAGCCGGACTCGCCCAGCACCGCCAGCGTCTCCCCCGCCGCCACCGAGTAGCTGACCCCGTTGACGGCCCTGGCCACGCCGTCCCGGGTGTGGAACTCGACGTGCAGGTCCTCGACCTCCAGCAACGGGGTCCCGGGCACCAGGCCGGGCCGGCCGCCGCCGATCACCTCCACCGCGTCCATGTGAGCAGTCCTCCCTCGGCGCAGCAGCAACCATCGACAGGCGTCTAGCAACTATCAATGACCGGAGTGCACTTGGGGAGAGCGCGGCAGATCTCGGTTGCATCACGGCCGTCGACGCACCGCGGGGCGCGCCCTCGCCCGGAGGACGCGCCCCGGCCCACGGCGGAGCCGGCCGCCGCGCTACCCCGCCGCCTCCCCGCGTTCCGGGGCCGGCCCCGTCCCCCGCTCCGCCGCGAAGTGGCAGGCGGAGTCGTGGTGCGCCGCGCCCTCCAGCCAGCTCGGCGGGGCGAGCAGCGGGACCTCGACCGCGCAGCGGTCCTCCGCCTTCCAGCAGCGGGTGCGGAAGCGGCAGCCGGACGGCGGGTTGGCCGGCGAGGGCACGTCCCCGGTGAGCACGATCCGGTCCCGCGACTCCCGCGCGGCCGGGTCCGGCACCGGCACCGCGGACAGCAGCGCCTGGGTGTACGGGTGGGTCGCGTGGTCGTAGATCTCCGCGTCGGTGCCGATCTCGACCACCTTCCCCAGGTACATCACCCCCACCCGGTCGGAGATGTGCCGGACGATGGACAGGTCGTGCGCGATGAACATGTACGACAGGTTGAACTCGCCCTGCAGCTGCTCCAGCAGGTTGATCACCTGTGCCTGCACCGACACGTCCAGGGCCGAGACCGGCTCGTCGCAGATGATGATCTCGGGCTTGAGCGCCAACCCCCGTGCGATGCCGATGCGCTGGCGCTGGCCGCCGGAGAACTGGTGCGGGTACCGGTTGATGTACTCGGGGTTGAGCCCGACCACGTCCAGGAGGTCCTGGACGGCCTTGCGGCGGTCGCCCTTGGGCGCCACCTCGGGGTGGATCTCGAACGGCTCCCCGATGATGTCGCCGACCGTCATGCGCGGGTTGAGCGAGGTGTACGGGTCCTGGAACACCATCTGGATGTTGCGCCGGACGGCCTTCAGCCCGGCCCCGGACAGCCGGGAGATCTCCTCCCCCTTGTACCGGACCGAGCCGCCGGTGGCCGGCTCCAGGTTCATCAGCACCTTGGCCAGCGTGGACTTCCCGCAGCCGGACTCGCCGACGATGCCCAGCGTCTCGCCCTGCATCAGGTCGAAGCTGACCCCGTCCACCGCCTTGACGGCGCCGACCTGTCGCTTGAACAGCAGCCCCTCGGTGAGCGGGAAGTGCTTGACCAGGTCCCGGACCTCGAGGATCGGCTCGCCGCGCGGCACCTCCCGCTCGAACACCGCCTCCTCCGGCACCACCGCCCCCGGCGCGCCGGCCACGGTGGCGCCTGCCCCGTCAACGGTCATGGAGGGTCTCCTTCCAGAAGAAGCAGGCGCTGCGGCGCCCCTCCAGCGGCGTGCCGTCCTCCTCGGTGACCTGGAACAGCTCCGGCACCTCGGTCCGGCAGACGTCCCGCGCGCGGGGGCAGCGCGGGTTGAAGGCGCAGCCCGGGGGGATCCGCAGCAGGTTGGGCGGCAGGCCCTTGATGGCGTAGAGCTCCTGGCCCTTCTGGTCCAGCCGCGGGATGGAGTCCAGCAGGCCCCTGGTGTACGGGTGCGCGGGGCGCGCGTACAGCTCGTGCACCGGGGCGGTCTCGACGATCCGGCCCGCGTACATCACGGCGATCTTGTCCGCGACGTCGGCGACCACGCCGAGGTCGTGGGTGATCAGGATCAGACCCATGTGGAACTCCGCCTGGAGTTCGGCCAGCAGGTCCATCACCTGGGCCTGCACCGTCACGTCCAGCGCGGTGGTCGGCTCGTCGGCGATGATCAGGTCGGGCTCCAGGGCCAGCGCCATCGCGATCATGATGCGCTGGCGCATGCCGCCGGAGAACTGGTGCGGGAAGTCGTTCACCCGCTGCTTGGCCGCCGGGATGCGCACCCGGTCCATCAGCTCGACGGCCTTCTCCCGGGCCTCGGACCGGGAGACCTTGTGGTGCACCCGGAACATCTCACCGAGCTGGTAGCCCACGCTGAGCACCGGGTTGAGGGCGGACAGCGCGTCCTGGAAGATCATCGCGATCCGCTGGCCGCGGATCCTGCGCCGCTCGTCCTTGGCCATCGTCAGCATGTCCTGGCCGCGGAAGCGGATCTCGCCGCGCGGGATCCGGGCCGGCGGCATGTCCAGGATGCCCATGATCGCCTGCGCCGTCACGGACTTGCCGGACCCGGACTCGCCGAGCACGGCGAGCGTCTCGCCGGCCGAGACGGAGTAGTTGACCCCGTTGACGGCCTTGGCCACGCCGTCCCGGGTGACGAACTCGACGTGCAGGTCCCGCACGTCGAGCAGCGGCCCGTCGAACGGTGCCTCCCGCTCGGGCCTGGTGCTGTCGACAGCTGTGCTCACGATGCGCTCCCCTCGCTCAGCGAAGCTTCGGGTCGAGGGCGTCGCGCACCGCGTCGCCCAGCATGATGAAGGCCAGCACGGTGACGGAGAGCGCCGCGGCCGGGAAGAACAGCACGTACGGCGCCGTGCGGATCACCTTCTGGGCGGAGGAGATGTCGATGCCCCAGGAGATGGTCGGGTCCTGCAGTCCGATGCCGAGGAAGCTCAGCGTCGCCTCGGTGGCGATGTAGCCGCCCAGCGCGATGGTCGCGACCACGATCACCGGGGCGACCGCGTTCGGCAGGATGTGCCGGAACATCAGCCGCCCCGTCCCGGCGCCGAGCGCCCGGCCGGCCACCACGAAGTCGGACTGCTTGACGGTCAGCACCGCGCCGCGCATCACGCGGGCGATCTGGGTCCAGCCCAGCACGGCCAGGGCGATGACCACGCTCCACACGGTGCGGGTCGTGAAGGCGTTCAGCAGGACCAGAGCGCCGAGCAGCAGCGGAATGCCGAAGAAGATGTCGGTGATCCGGGAGATCACCGCGTCCACGGCGCCGCCGAAGTACCCGGCGACCATGCCGGTCAGTCCGCCCAGCAGGGTGACCGCGGCGGTCACGAAGATGCCGACGGTGATCGAGGCCCGGGCGCCGTAGATCACCCGGGCGTAGATCGAGCGGCCCTGGGCGTCGTAGCCGAACCAGCCGGCCCCGAAGACGTCGCCCCAGTCGGGCCGCCGGAGGTAGTTGTTCACCAGGTCCGCCTTGCGCGGGTCGGCGTCGGTGAAGGCCCAGGGGAAGATCGCCATGACGACCAGCAGCAGGATCAGCACCGCGGAGATCAGGAAGATCGGCCGCCGGCGCAGGTCCCGCCAGGCGTCGCCCCAGAGGCTGCGGGCCTCCTCCCGCTTCCCGGGGTCCCGCTCGATCAGGGTCTCCTGCTCGACCGCCATGCCCTGTTCCCCGGCGTAGTCCAGATGGGAGATGCCCGGCTTCGGGTGCGGCTGGTACGAGTCCTCGTCGTGGATGTCAGGCATAGCGGATCCTCGGGTCCAGGACCGCGTAGAGCAGGTCGACGAGCAGGCTGGCGACCAGGTAGACGATCACCAGGACGGTCACGATGCCGACCACGGTGGGGCCTTCCTTCGTGTTGATCGCCCGGTACAGGACGTTGCCGATGCCCTGCACGTTGAAGATGCCCTCGGTGACGATCGCGCCGCCCATCAGCGCGCCGAGGTCGGTGCCGAGGAAGGTGACCACCGGGATCAGCGAGTTGCGCAGCAGGTGGCGGACGACGATCCGGCGCCGGGGCAGCCCCTTGGCGACGGCCGTGCGCATGTAGTCGGCCCGCAGGTTCTCGCCGATCGAGGTCCGGGTGAGCCGGGCCACGTAGGCGAGCGAGAGCGAGCCCAGCACCACGGCGGGGAGCACGAGTTGGGAGAGGTCGTAGCTGTCCTGCACGGTCGGGGTGACCCAGCCGAGGTTGGTCGCGAAGATGGTCTGCGCGATGTACGCCAGCACGAAGACCGGGATCGAGATCACCACCAGGGTCAGCACCAGCACCAGGGTGTCCTGGATGCTGCCGCGCCGCAGGCCGGAGAGCACGCCGAGGATGAGGCCCAGGACCATCTCGAAGACGAAGGCCAGCAGCGCCAGTCGGATGGTCACCGGAAAGGCGTCGGCCATGATGTCGGAGACCGGCCGGCCGGTGAAGCTGGTCCCGAAGTCGCCCTGGAAGAGGTTCCCCATGTAGTGCAGGTACTGCTTCCAGACCGGCTGGTCCAGGAAGTACTTGTGCTTGATGCTGGCCACCACGGCCGGGTCGGCGGCCTTCTCGCCGAACAGCGCGACCACCGGGTCGCCCGGCAGGGTGTAGACCATCAGGAAGATCAGCAGCGTGGTGCCGAAGAACACCGGGATCATCTGCAGCACCCGCCGCAGCACGTAACTGCCCATCCGGGCCTCCTTCCTAGGGTTCCCGGCCGACCGCGGCCGGTCGGCGGGGAGGGCCGGGCCCCGTCCTCCGTGCGGGGAGGACGGGGGGCCGCGCGTGGGGTGGGGCCCCGCTCCCCCGGCCCCGGGCCGGAGGTCGCCGCCGGCCCGGTGGCGGGCCGGGGGTGTCAGCCCTTGACCTCGACCTGGGTCCAGACCGGGTTGCCGAAGGAGTCGAACTTCACGTTCTGCACCTTGGTCGAGTAGCCCGAGTTGGTGCGGTAGTACCAGAGCGGGATGGCCGGCATGCCGCTCGGCAGCACGGCCTCGGCCTGCTGGTAGCCGGTCACCGTGTCGGAGACGCTGGCGGCCTCGTCGGCCTTGGTGGCCGCGTCGTCGAACTGCGGGTTGCTGTAGCCGAAGTCGTTGGAGGCCGCGCCGGTGCGGTAGACGTCGGACAGGAAGTTGGCGTTCAGCGGGTAGTCCTGCACCCAGCCGGTGCGGAAGGCGCCGTTGAGCTGGTGCCCGGTGATCGCCGCGCGCGCGGTCTTGAAGTCGGGCTTCGGGTCGCCCAGGCAGTCCACACCGGTGCTCTGCCGGATCGAGTTGCAGACCGCGTCGACCCACTCCTTATGGCCGCCGTCCGCGTTGTAGGTGATCAGCAGCTTGTTGCCGGGGACACCGCCGCCGTCCTGGATCAGCTGCTTGGCCTTGGCCGGGTCGAACTTGCAGAAGTCGCCGCAGGCGCCGTCCTTGTAGCCCTCGACGCCCTCGGCGACCCAGGCGGTGGCGGGCTTGCGGGAGCCCTGCAGCACGGTCTTGGTGATGGTGTCGCGGTCGATCGCCATCGACAGGCCCTGGCGCACCTTGGCCTTGTCCGGCGAGGACCAGTCGCCCTGGTAGAGCGTGAAGCCGATGTTCTGGATCGCCCCCTGCGGGGCGTCGACCGCGCGGTCGCCGAGGTCGTTCTTGTACGTCGCCAGCGCGGACGGCGGCACCTGGTCCATCACGTCCAGGTTGCTGGACTGCAGGTCGGCGTAGGCAGCCTCGGACGTGGTGTACATCTTGAAGACGATGCCGCCGTTCTTCGGCTTGTCCACGCCCTGGTAGTCCGGGAAGGCCTTGGTGACCACCTCGGTGTTGTGCGACCAGCTGACGAACTGGTACGGGCCGTTGCCCACCGGCTTCTGCCCGTACCCGGTCGGGTCCTTGAAGAAGCCGTCCGGCAGCGGCGAGAAGGCGATGTAGCCGAGCTTGTACTCGAAGTACGAGACCTTGTGGCTGAGCTTGACGGTGAAGTGCAGGTCGTCGGTGACGGTCAGGCCGGACATCTTGTCCGTGGTCGGCTTCCCGCTGGTGGGGTGGACGTCCTGGTAGCCCTCGATGTCGGAGAACCACGAGCTGTTGATCTGGGCGTTGGCCGGGTTGGCCCCCCAGTTCCAGGCGTCCACGAAGTTCTTGGCGTGCACCGGCGTGCCGTCGTGGAACTTCCAGCCGTCCTTCAGGGTGATGGTGAAGGTCTGGGAGTCACTGGTGTCGATCTTGTCCGCGACCTGCATCCGGACCTTCGCCGTGCTGGGGTCGTAGTCCACCAGGCCCTTGAAGAGGTTCTGGATGATGCGACCACCGCCGACCTCGTTCGCGTTGGCGGGCTGCAGCGGGTTCTGCGGCTCGCTGCTCTGGTAGCTGAAGGTCTTGCTGGCGTCCGACGAACTGCTACCGCCTCCTCCGCCGCCGCTGCTGCTGCACCCGGTGGCCACCAGGACCACGGACGTCGCAGCGGCGAGGACCAGGCGGGCGCGGGTGGCCACGGGCATGGAGGTCCCTCCTCATGGGTGTGTGTCGCATCACACCCCATGAGAAGCGCGCCCCGGTGACGGCGCGAGCCGGGTGCACCCGGATGGGTGCCCGGACCCGCCTCTGGAGTTGACGGAACGACGGAAGGGCCCGCGGCCGGAGCCGCGGGCCCTTCCTGAGCGCGCCGGGATCAGGCCGCAGCCGACTCCCGGACCTCGGCGAAGTGGCAGGCCGACTCGTGCGCGGCCGGGCCCTCCAGCGTGGTCGGGATCGCCAGCAGCGGGATCTCCTCCGCGCAGCGGTCCTCCGCCTTCCAGCAGCGGGTGCGGAAGCGGCAGCCGGACGGCGGGTTGGCCGGCGAGGGGATGTCGCCGCTGAGGATGATCCGCTCGCGGGACTCGCGGGCCGTCGGGTCCGGCACCGGCACCGCGGACAGCAGCGCCTGGGTGTACGGGTGGGTGGCGTTCTCGTAGATCTGCTCGTCGGTGCCGATCTCGACCATCTTGCCCAGGTACATCACGCCGACGCGGTCGGAGATGTGCCGGACGATGGACAGGTCGTGCGCGATGAACATGTACGACAGGCCGAACTCGCCCTGCAGCTGCTCCAGCAGGTTGATCACCTGCGCCTGGACGGACACGTCCAGGGCCGAGACCGGCTCGTCGCAGATGATGATCTCGGGCTTGAGCGCGAGGCCGCGGGCGATGCCGATGCGCTGGCGCTGGCCGCCGGAGAACTGGTGCGGGTACCGGTTGATGTACTCGGGGTTGAGCCCGACCACGTCCAGGAGGTCCTGGACGGCCTTGCGGCGGTCGCCCTTGGGCGCCACCTCGGGGTGGATCTCGAACGGCTCCCCGATGATGTCGCCGACCGTCATGCGCGGGTTCAGCGAGGTGTACGGGTCCTGGAACACCATCTGGATGTTCCGGCGGACGGCCTTGAGGGCCGCGCCGTTCAGCTTGGAGATGTCCTCGCCCTTGAACAGCACCTGGCCGGAGGTGGCCCGCTCCAGGTTCATCAGCACCTTGGCCAGCGTGGACTTGCCGCAGCCGGACTCGCCGACGATGCCGAGCGTCTCACCCTTCGTCAGGTCGAAGCTGATGCCGTCGACGGCCTTGACCGCGCCGACCTGCTTCTTGAACAGGACACCCTGGGTCAGCGGGTAGTGCTTGACCAGGTCCTTGACCTCCAGGATCTTCTCAGCCATGGAGGGTCTCCTTCCAAAGGTGGCACGCGCTGCGGCGGCCCGTGAGCTCCTTGCCGTCCTTGTCGGTCACGTGGTGCAGCGCCGGGACCTCCGTGCGGCACAGGTCGGTGGCGACATCGCAGCGGGGGTTGAACGCGCAGCCGGCCGGGACCTTCAGCAGGTTCGGGGGCAGGCCCTTGATCGCGTACAGCTCCTGGCCCTTCTGGTCCAGGCGCGGGATCGAGCGGAGCAGGCCCTTGGTGTACGGGTGCGCGGGGCGCGCGTACAGCTCGTGCACCGGGGCGGTCTCGACGATCCGGCCCGCGTACATCACGGCGATCTTGTCCGCGACGTCGGCGACCACGCCGAGGTCGTGGGTGATCAGGATCAGGCCCATGTTGTACTCGGCCTGCAGCTCCGCGAGCAGGTCCATCACCTGGGCCTGGACGGTCACGTCCAGGGCGGTGGTGGGCTCGTCGGCGATGATCAGGTCGGGCTGCAGCGACAGCGCCATGGCGATCATGATGCGCTGGCGCATGCCGCCGGAGAACTGGTGCGGGTAGTCGTTCACCCGCTGCTTGGCGGCGGGGATGCGCACCCGGTCCATCAGCTCGATGGCCTTGGCCTTCGCCTCGGCCTTGGAGGCGCCCTGGTGCACCCGGAACATCTCGCCGAGCTGGTAGCCCACGCTGAGCACCGGGTTGAGGGCGGACAGCGCGTCCTGGAAGATCATCGCGATCTTCCGGCCGCGGATCTTCCGCCGCTCCTCGTTGCTCATCTTGAGCATGTCCTGGCCGCGGTACAGGATCTCGCCCTGGGTCACCTTGCCCGGGGGCATGTCCAGGATGCCCATGATGGTCTGCGCCGTCACGGACTTGCCGGAGCCGGACTCGCCGAGCACGGCGAGGGTCTCGCCGGCCGAGACGGAGTAGTTGACTCCGTTCACGGCCTTCGCGATGCCGTCCCGGGTGTGGAACTCCACGTGGAGGTCCTTGACCTCCAGGAGCGGGGTTCCGACTTCGAGACGGTCGCTCTTCTGGTTGTTGTTCTCGATCACGGTGGTCATCGGGTCGTCACCTCTTCTCTCAGCGGAGCTTCGGGTCGAGGGCGTCGCGCACCGCGTCGCCGAGCATGATGAACGCGAGCACGGTGATGCTCAGCATTCCGGCCGGGAAGAACAGGGCGAACGGAGCCGTACGGATCACCTTCTGGGCCGAGTTGATGTCGATGCCCCAGGAGATGGTCGGGTCCTGCAGACCGATGCCGAGGAAGCTCAGCGTCGCCTCGGTGGCGATGTAGCCGCCCAGCGCGATGGTCGCGACCACGATCACCGGGGCGATCGCGTTCGGCAGGATGTGCTTGAACAGGATCCGGCTGGTGCCGGCGCCGAGCGCCTTGGCCGCCGTCACGAAGTCGGACTGCTTGACCGTGATCACCGAACCGCGCATGACACGGGTCATCTGGGTCCAGCCCAGGGCGACCAGCGCGAAGACCACGCTCCAGATGGTGCGCGAGGTGAAGGCGTTCAGGATCACCAGCGAGCCGAGCAGCAGCGGGATGCCGAAGAAGACGTCGGTGACGCGGGAGATGATCGTGTCGATCCAGCCGCCGAAGTAGCCGGCGATCATGCCGGTCAGCCCGCCGAGGATGGTGACGCCGACGGTGACGCAGATGCCGACCACGACCGAGGCGCGGGCGCCGTAGATGGTACGGGCGTAGATGCTGCGGCCCTGGAGGTCGTAGCCGAACCAGTCCGCCTCGAAGAAGTGGCTGTAGTTCGGCTTCGTCAGGTAGTGCAGGCGCAGGTCGCCGGCCCGCGGGTCCACCGAGGTGAACAGGCCCGGCGCGATCGCGATGACGACCAGCAGCAGGATCAGCAGCGCGGAGATCACGAAGATCGGCTTGCGGCGCAGGTCGTGCCAGGCGTCGGAGCCGAGGCTGCGGGCCTTCTCCTGCTTGGGCGCCGCCTCGGGGGAGGTGCGCTGGGCCGGGATCTCCTCGGCCGTCTTCTTCTCGGTCAGGTCAGGCATAACGGATCCTCGGGTCCAGGACCGCGTAAAGCAGGTCGACGATCAGGCCGGCGGCCAGGTACACGATCACCAGGAAGGCCACGAAACCGGAGACCGTCGCGCCCTCCTTCATGTTGATCGCGTGGTAGAGCGCGTTGCCGACGCCCTTGACGTTGAAGATGCCCTCGGTGACGATCGCGCCGCCCATCAGGGCGCCGAGGTCGGTGCCGAGGAAGGTGACCACCGGGATCATCGAGTTCCGCAGCAGGTGGGTGCCGATCACCTTCCGGCGCGGCAGGCCCTTGGCCACCGCGGTGCGGACGTAGTCGGCCTTGATGTTCTCGGCTATGGAGGTACGGGTGAGACGCGCGACGTAGGCCAGCGACAGCGAGCCGAGGACGACGGCCGGCAGCACCAGCTGGGTGATGTCGTTCGAGTCCTGGACCGTCGGGGTGACCCACTTGAGGTTGTTCGCGAAGATCGTCTGGAAGATGAAGCCCAGCACCGGGACCGGGATCGAGATCAGCAGCAGGGTGAGGACCAGCGTGCCCCTGTCGAAGGTCTTGCCGCGGCGCAGGCCGGCGAACAGGCCGATCCCGATGCCCAGCACGATCTCGATGGCGAACGCGAACAGCGCCAGCCGGACCGTGACCGGCAGCGCCTCGGTGATCTTGTCGATCACCGGCCGGCCGTCCAGGGCGGTGCCGAAGTCACCGGTGACCAGCTTCCCCATGTAGTCGAGGTACTGCTGGACCAGCGGCTTGTCGAACCCCTGCTGGTGCCTCAGGGCGGCGAGCTGCACCGGGTCCGGGGCCTTGTCGCCCCACATCGCCGCCACCGGGTCACCCGGCAGCGCGTGCACCATGAAAAAGATGAGTGCGGTCGTTCCGAGGAACACCGGGATCATCTGGAGCAGTCGCCTCGCGACAAAGCGCCCCATCGTGCCTCCATGTATGACTCTGCCGGGCCCGTCAACCCGGCCAGAGATAAGTCGGCGTGCCAACGGCCGGTGCCAGTCCTCGCCCTTGTGGGGATGGGACGGGCACCGGCCGTTGTCACCGGGTCAGGCGGTGCCGACCGACTACTTCTTCTTCTTGACCTCGACGTCGGTGTAGACCGGGTCGCCGAAGGAGTTGAACTTCACGTTCTGGACGTTGTTGGAGTAGCCGGAGTTGGTCTTGTAGTACCAGAGCGGGATGGCCGGCATGTCCTTGGCCAGAACGGCCTCGGCCTGCTGGTAGAGGTCGGCGGTCTTCTCCACCGAGGTGGCGGCGTCGGCCTCGTGGGCCAGCTTGTCGAACTCCGGGTTCGAGTAGCTGGCGTCGTTCGCGGCGGCACCGGTGCCGTAGACGTCACGCAGGAAGTTCGCGTTCAGCGGGTAGTCCTGCACCCAGCCGGTCCGCATCATGCTCGAGACCTGCTTCTTGGTGATGATGTCGCGCGAGGTCTTGAAGTCCGGCTTCGGGTCGCCGAGGCACTCGACGCCGGTGGCCTGGCGGATCGAGTTGCAGACCGCGTCCACCCACTCCTTGTGACCGCCGTCGGAGTTGTAGAGGATGGTGATCTTGTTGCCCGGGACGCCGCCGCCCTCCTGGATCAGCTGCTTCGCCTTGGCGGGGTCGTACTTGCAGGCGTCGCCGCAGGTGCCGGCCTTGTAGCCCATGACGCCCGGCGCCACGAACGAGTCGGCGGGCTGACGGCTGTTGTTCAGCACCGTCTTGGTGATGGTGTCGCGGTCGATCGCCATCGACAGGCCCTGGCGCACCTTGGCCTTGGCCGGGTCGTTCCACTCCGCGTTGTACATCGCGAAGGAGATGTTCTGGATCGCGCCCTGGGCCTGGTCGACCGCGCGCTTGCCCAGGTCGTCCTTGTACTTCGGCAGGTCGGTCGAGTCGACCTGGTCCAGCACGTCCAGGGTGTCGGACATCAGGTCCTTGTACGCGGCCTCGGGCGAGGTGTAGTTGCGGAAGACGATCCCGCCGTTCTTCGCCTTGTTGCTGCCCGTGTACTTGTCGTAGGCGGCCAGGGTGATGGCCTTGTTGTGCTCCCACGACACGAACTTGTAGGGGCCGTTGCCGATCGGCTTCTCGCCGTAGCCCTTGGGGTCGGTGAAGAACCCGGTGGGCAGCGGGAAGAAGGCCGAGTAGCCCAGCTTGTACGTGAAGTACGAGACGGGGGCGGTCAGTTCGATGGTGAAGTGGGTGTCGTCGACGACCTTGAGGCCGGACATCTCCTTGGCGGTCGGGTCGCCCTTGTCCGGGTGCACGGCGTCGTAGCCGGCGATGTCGGAGAACCAGTCCGAGTTGATCTGGTTGTTCGCCGGGTTGGCCGACCAGTTCCAGGAGTCCACGAAGGACTTGGCGGTGACCGGGGTGCCGTCGTGGAAGGTCCAGCCGGACTTCAGGGTGACGGTGTAGTTCTTGGCGTCGGTGGTCTCGATCTTGTCGGCCACCTGGTTGCGCAGGGCACCGGTCGCGGGGTCGTAGTCGACGAGGCCCGTGAAGAGCTGCTTGACGATACGGCCGCCCTGGTTCTCCATGGCGTTGGCCGGCTGCAGCGGACGCTGCGGCTCGGCGCTCTGGTAGCTGAAGACGCCCGAGGGGTCGACCGCGGCGCTGTCCGAGCTCCCGCCGGAGGAGTCGCTGCTGCCGCCACTGCTACAAGCAGTCGCGGCGAGCGCGACAGCGACAGCTGCGACAACCCACTTGGCCTGGCTCCCACCACGCATCGGTGTGCCTCCTGAATTCGACGTTGCAACGGGGAGGGCACCACGGAACGGTTGTCACCTGGCCCGCAATGCCGTCCGCGCTCGTGGTTTCGGCGCGCACCCCTGCGCGTTCACCCTTGACCCGAGCCTGACTGGCTCCACTATCCGTCACGCACGGACACGAAAGTGACCAGTGACGATCTCAATTAGGTCACATGAACAGTCGGTAAGTTTCGAAAACCGGACATTTGAGACATAGCCAGACAGGCACAAGACGGACAGTCGTCACGGATGACGAACTGTCACGTCCGCTCAGCAGACACCCGGGTGTGATGAGCGCTATTCCGTTAATAGCCGCCCCGACAACTTGGAGTAGTTAAAAAGTTCGCCCCCCTCTCCATTGGAAAGGGGGGCGAAGCATTCCGGCCAAAGGCCGATCAATCCGTCCGGATCATGCCTTCTTGGCACGCGACGCGGTGCGGCCGCGCTCCTTCTGGTCCAGCACGACCTTACGGATGCGAACCGTCTCCGGGGTGACCTCGATGCACTCGTCCTCGCGGCAGAACTCCAGCGACTGCTCCAGCGAGAGCTTGCGCGGCGGGACGATCGACTCGGCCACGTCGGCGGTCGAGGACCGCATGTTGGTGAGCTTCTTCTCCTTGGTGATGTTCACGTCCATGTCGTCGGAGCGCGAGTTCTCACCGACGATCATGCCCTCGTACACCTCGGTGCCCGGCTCCACGAACAGCACGCCGCGCTCCTGGAGGTTGGTCATCGCGAAGGCGGTGACCACACCCGCGCGGTCGGCGACCAGCGAGCCGTTGTTGCGGGTCGTCAGGGTGCCGAACCACGGCTCGTAGCCCTCGTGGATCGAGTGCGCGATGCCGGTGCCGCGGGTGTTGGTGAGGAACTCGGTGCGGAAGCCGATCAGGCCGCGGGACGGCACGACGAACTCCATCCGGACCCAGCCCGAGCCGTGGTTGGACATGTTGTCCATCCGGCCCTTGCGGATGCCCATGAGCTGCGTGACGGCACCCATGTGCTCCTCGGGGACGTCCACGGTGAGGCGCTCGACCGGCTCGTGGGTCTTGCCGTTGATCTCCCGGGTGACCACCTGCGGCTTGCCGACGGTCAGCTCGAAGCCCTCGCGGCGCATGGTCTCGATCAGGATGGCCAGCGCCAGCTCACCGCGGCCCTGCACCTCCCAGGCGTCCGGGCGCTCGGTGTCCAGGACGCGCAGCGACACGTTGCCGATGAGCTCGCGGTCGAGCCGGTCCTTCACCTGGCGGGCGGTGACCTTGCGGTCGACCTTGGCGCCGGACTTGGCGTCCGCGCCCTTGCCGCTGCCGCCCTTGCCGACCAGCGGCGAGGTGTTGGTGCCGATGGTCATCGAGATGGCCGGCTCGTCCACCGTGATCAGCGGCAGCGCGATCGGGTTCTCGGTGTCGGCCAGGGTCTCGCCGATCATGATGTCGGCAATGCCGGCGACGGCGCAGATGTCACCGGGGCCCGCCACCTCGGCCGGCTTGCGGGTGAGCGCCTCGGTCATCAGCAGCTCGGAGATGCGGACGTTCTGGATCGAGCCGTCGCGCTTGATCCAGGCCACGGTCTGGCCCTTGCGCAGCTCGCCCTGCTCGACGCGCAGCAGCGCGATGCGGCCGAGGAAGTTGTCGGCGTCCAGGTTGGTGACGTGCGCCTGCAGCGGGGCGTCCTCGTCGTAGCTCGGGGCCGGGACGTGCTCCAGCAGGGTGGAGAAGAACGGCTCCAGGTTGGTGCTGTCCGCCGGGACGGTGCCGTTCTCCGGCTTGGTCAGCGAGGCGACGCCGTCACGGGCGCAGGCGTAGACGATCGGGAACTCGATCTGGTCCTCGTCCGCGTCCAGGTCCAGGAACAGGTCGTAGGTCTCGTTGATGACCTCGTCGATCCGGGAGTCCGGACGGTCGGTCTTGTTGATGCAGAGGATGACGGGCAGCCGGGCGGCGAGCGCCTTGCGCAGCACGAAGCGGGTCTGCGGCAGCGGGCCCTCGGAGGCGTCGACCAGGAGCACCACCGCGTCCACCATCGACAGACCGCGCTCGACCTCGCCACCGAAGTCGGCGTGGCCCGGGGTGTCGATGATGTTGATGGTGATCGGCGCGCCGCCGTCCTTCGGGTGGTACTTGACCGCGGTGTTCTTCGCGAGAATGGTGATGCCCTTCTCGCGCTCCAGGTCGTTCGAGTCCATCATGCGGTCATCGAGCTGCTGGTGGGCGGCGAAGGCGCCGGCCTGCTTGAGCATGGCGTCGACCAGCGTGGTCTTGCCGTGGTCGACGTGGGCGACGATAGCGACGTTACGGATGTCGTTGCGCGTGGGCATGCCTTGCGGATTCTCCCGGAATCGTGGGTTGCGGCGCCCGGCCGCGAGACGCGCACGTGCGGCCGCTGTCGGCCGCCACCACCCGTTCGCCTGCTACTACCGGTCCACCCGCCGGGCATATGGACATGCCTCGGCTTCCTCCTATGGTACGGGGAAGGGCCCAGCGGGGCGGAAACGAGCTGGTCGGGCGGGATCAAGATCACAGCCGGGTGACGCCCCCGCCCGTCCGGCGCGCGTCAGCGCGTCCACCCCACGTCCTGGAAGCGCGGCCATCCGAAGCCCCAGGCGCCCGCCCCGGCCAGACCGGTCCGCACCGCCACCAGCTCCGGGCGCTGGTACAGCGGCACCGAGTGGCCGAGCTGCCAGATCCGGACGTCCGCCTCCTGCAGCAGCTCCAGCCGGGCCGCCGGGTCGAGCTCGGCGGACGCCCGGTCGAACAGCCGGTCGATCTCCTCGGTGCCGCTGCGGCCGTAGTTGCCGCCCGGATCGAGCGCGCCGTCGGCGTCCGGCCGGGGCTTGGCGTAGGCGGCGCGCTGCTCGCCCGCCGTGCTGGGGCCGACCGGCCAGGAGAACAGGGCGAGGTCGTAGTCGCCGACCGCCAGGTGGTCCTTGACGAAGGTCTCGGCGGCCGCGGTCGCCGGGCGCACCGCGATCCCGGACACCGCGAGGTCGGCGACGAGCGCGTCGGCGGTGCGCCGGGCGGTCGCCGAGCCGGCCGGGACGAGCAGGGTCAGCGCCAGCTCCTTCCCGTCCTTGGCGCGGGTGCTCCGGCCCGCGGGCCGCTGCCAGCCGGCGGCGTCCAGCAGCTGCGCGGCGTCCTCCGGTCCGGCCGCGGCGCTGTTGTCGCGGTAGCCCTCCTGGTCCTCGGCGAGCAGGTGGCTGCCGAGCGGGGCGCCCGGCAGTCCGAGCGGGCCGAGCGCGGCCTCGGCGATCCGCCGCCGGTCCACCGCCCGGGCCAGCGCCCGCCGGACGACCGGGTCGGTGAGCGGGCCGCGGGCCGCGTTGACGGTGAGCTGGGTGAGCGAGGCGGCGGCGGCCCGGTGCACGGTGATGCCGGGCAGCGACTCGGCCCGCCGCAGCGCCAGCGCCGCCGCCTCGGGCACCGCGGCGGGCGGGGCGGCCGCCGGGCGGCTCGGCGCGGGGGTGCCCGGCGAGGGGCTGCCGGCCGGGGAGGTGCCCGCCGAGGGGGCGGCCGGCACCGCCCGGTCCACCGCCGCGGTGAGCGGGGCGACGTCCAGGCGGTCCTGGTCCAGCGCGTCCAGCCGCCGCTCGGGCGGCCCGGCCACGAAGTCGATCCGGTCGGCCTTCGGCCGGTCGCCCCACCAGAGCGGGTTGCGCACCACCGTGACCCGCCCGCCCTCGGCGTCGTAGCGGGAGACGGTGAACGGGCCGGCGCTCTTGTGGCCCCCACCGGCGAGCGGCCGCTCGAAGGCCTCCGCGGTGGCGGTCTCGGCGGCCGGGTAGAGCGGCCCGAACAGCGAGCGCCACTCCGCGTACGGCCGCCGGAAGGTCACCTTGACCTCGTGCGGGTCGGCGCCCGGCGTGATCGCGTCGATCGCGTCGTACCCCGCCGCCTTCCCGCCGCGGTAGGCCGGGTCCAGCCCGGACAGCGCGGCCCGCTGGGCGGTGAGGTCGGCGGCCGACAGCGGCGTGCCGTCGCTCCACACGGCGTGCGGGTTGAGCCGGTAGGTGACCACCTGCGGCAGCTGCCCGGGCGGGGTGGACTCGGCGCCGGCCAGGTAGTCCGGGTCCGGGAGGAGCCGGCCGTGCGCGTCGGGCCGGAACAGCGAGGGGTAGAGGGCGTGGGCGAGCAGCGCGGAGTCGGCGGTCGCGCCGCCCTGGTAGACGTTGAGCGTGGCCGGGACGCCGTCCACCGCCCAGCGCACCGTGCCGCCGTCCCGGACGGCGGTGCGGTCGGCGGGCCCGACGTCCCCGGTGGCGGCGGTGGGATCGGCGGAGACCGGGGCGGCTGCGGGCCCGCGGCCCGGGGCCGGGCCCTCGGAGCAGCCGCCGAGGCCGGCGGCGAGCAGCAGGACGGCGGCTGCGGCGGTGAGCTGGCGGACGCGCATGGCGGCCATCGAACGCCGCCCGGACGACCGGGCCCCGCACCGACACGGCGGCCGCCGGGCGACAGCACCCGTACGGCCCAGACCGCGCGCCTCCTCCGGCGCCGGCTCGAACTGCAGCTCCGGCTCGAATTACAGCGCCAGCTCGAACCAGACGATCTTGCCCTTGGGCGTGCGCCGGCTGCCCCAGCGCTCGGCGAGCAGGCTGACCAGTTGCAGGCCCCGGCCGCCCTCGTCGGTCTCCTGGGCGCGCCGCTGCCGGGGCTGGGCGTAGCCGTCGTCCCAGACCTCGCAGACCATGGTGCGGTCGCGCAGCAGCCGCAGCCTGATCTCGCCCCGCCCGTGCTTGAGCGCGTTCGTCACCAGCTCGCTGACCAGCAGCTCGGTGGTGTCGACCAGCTCCTCCAGGCCCCGGGAGAGCAGCCAGCTGCAGGCCAGTTCCCGGGCCTTGGCGACGGAGGTGGGCTCGGGCGGCAGGAACCAGTTGCCGACGGCGTCCTCGGGGAAGGCGTGCACCTTGGCCATCAGCAGCGCGATGTCGTCCTCGCCGTGGTGCGGGTTGAGCTCGCCGAGGACGTGGTCGCAGAGGTCCTCCAGGCCCTTGCCCCCGTCGGCGAGCGCGGCCCGGAAGGCGCGCAGGCCCTCGTCCAGCTGGTGCTTGCGGCTCTC
Organism: Kitasatospora sp. NPDC048194; assembly: GCF_043202455.1. NCBI lineage: Bacteria > Bacillati > Actinomycetota > Actinomycetes > Kitasatosporales > Streptomycetaceae > Kitasatospora > Kitasatospora sp. NPDC048194. The sequence continues at coordinate 139,890 of NZ_JBIDAK010000001.1, read as the reverse complement.
GACCAGGCCGTCGGTGTAGAGGCCGAGCACGGCGCCGTCCGGGAGGGTCAGCTCGACCTCCTCGAAGGGCTCGCCGCCGACGCCGAGCGGCAGGCCGGGCGGCACGTCGAGCATCCGGGCGGGCTCGCCCGGGCTGAGCAGGACGGGCGGCAGGTGGCCGGCGTTGGCGAACACGCACCGGCGGGTGACGGCGTCGTACACCGCGTAGACGCAGGTGGCCAGGTAGACCTCGCGGGCCTCCTCGTCGGCGGTCGAGGTGAGCCGCCCGTACGGGGTGGGCGGGCCGGCCGGGACGGAGTCGTCGCCGAGGCCGCGGGCGATCTCGTCCAGCGCGCCGAGCACCTCGGCCGGGTCGAGGTCGAGCATGGCGAGGGTCCGCACCGCGGTGCGCAGCTGCCCCATGGCGACGGCGGCCCGCAGGCCGCGGCCCATCACGTCGCCGATCACCAGGGCGGTGCGGTTGCCGGGCAGCGGGATGACGTCGAACCAGTCGCCGCCGACCTCGGTGTTGTTGTTGCTGGGCAGGTAGCGGCAGGCGATCTCCAGACCGCTGGCGGCCGGGTTGCCCGGGGGCAGCAGGCTGCGCTGGAGGATCAGCGCGCGCTCGTGCTCGCGGCGGTAGAGCCGGGCGTTGTCGATGCAGACGGCGGCGCGCGCGACGAGTTCCTCGGCGATCGCCACGTCACGGGCGTCGAAGGGCTCGCTGCCGATCGCCCGGGAGAGCTGGACCAGTCCGAGCACCTGGTCGCGGGCGACCAGCGGGACGATCAGGGTGGAGCGCAGCAGCGGGTCGCGGCCGGGCTCGGGGACGACGCTGCGCCCGGTGCGCAGCGCCCGGGCGTGCGGGGAGCGGCGCGGGTAGCAGAGGGTGCCGCCGGCCTCGGCGATCGGCAGGCCGGTGACCGAGCCGAGCACCGAGGAGGCCCCGCCGATCACGCTGGAGACGGCGACCCGGCGCAGTTCGCCGCTGCCGTCGGTGAGCACCGTGTCGCCGAGCCGGCCGGCACTGGGGACGGTCTCGCCGGAGAGCAGCGCGGTGTAGAGGTCGACGGTGGCGAGGTCGCAGAACGGCGGGACGACGACGTCGAGGAGTTCCTTGGCGGTGGTCTCCAGGTCGAGGGTGGAGCCGATGTGGGCACTCGCCTCGTTGAGCAGGGCGAGGTTGCGGCGCACGCCGTCGGCCTCGCGCTCGGCGACGTGCCGGCTGGTGACGTCGGAGACCTGCCCGGCCACGCCCATCGGCTGCCCGCCCGAGCCGTTGAGCCGGTACAGCGAGACGGCCCAGAGCCGGTTGCCCTCGCGGGTGGGGACGGCGCTGTGGAAGCGCAGGTCGAAGACGGGCTCGCCGGTGGCGAGGACCTTGCGCAGGGCGGCGGTGAGCCGGTCGGCCTCGGACGTCGGGAAGAGGTCGTGCGGGGTGAGGCCTTCGAGGTCGGTGGGGACGAGGCCCATCCCGGAGGCGAAGGCGTCGTTGACGCGCTGGAGCCGCAGCCGGCCGTCGAAGAGCACGAAGCCGGTGGGCGTCTGGCCGAAGACGGCCTCGGAGGCGGCGAGGTCGGTCTCGATCCGGCGCAGTCGGCCGAGGTCGACGGCCAGACAGGTGGCACCCGCGGTGGGCAGGGCGCTGTCGGGCATCAGGTAGAGCTCGGCGAGGCCCTCGCCGCCGTCGGCGTCCCGGTAGGGGGTGGTGCCGACCCACTCCTCGCCGGCCAGGGTGCGCTCCAGCCGGGCGCGGCCGCGCCGCCAGAGTTCGCGGGGGACGAAGGTGGAGATCGGGTCGGCGCCGACGGCTTCGGCGGCGGAGACGCCGAAGAACTCGGCGGCGCGCTCGCTCCACTGGCTGATCCGCCCGTCGGGGCCGATCGCGAAGGTGGCGACCCGGATGTAGTCGTAGATCGAGCCCGGGTCTCCGGCGCCCCACGGGCGGTGCTCGGTCTCGGGCCGGGCACCGCGGCCGCGGCCCCCCGCGCCACCGGCCGGCGGCGCCGCCGGGGCGGGCAGGTGCAGCGAACCGGCCTGCCCGGGCACGGCGGCATGACCGCTGCTGCTCGGCGCGTTCCGCGCCGGAGTGCTGTTCAACGGACCGACCCCTCCAACCCGCGACCGTCCGGATGTCGAGAAGACCGAGTATTCATCATCGAGGGGTGCGTTCACACGCCCTCAACATCACAACATCAGATCGGGCGAAGGTTTTTGTCCTACCGCCCGCGCAACCACAATGCCACGCTCGCGCCCCCTTCCGTGGCGCGCGCTCCCCCCGGGCCCCCGATGGCATATGCGGCACTGTTCTCCTGATGTCCTACTCGCGTCCCGTCCGGATCATGACTCGCCCGCCGGCTCATTACCCGGCAGCGCGAGCTCGAACCAGACCACCTTGCCGATCCCCTCGGCCCGGGCGCCCCAGTGCAGCGCCAGCCGGTGGACCAGCTCGAGGCCGCGTCCGCCCTCGTCGGCCTCGGCCGCGTGGCGCTCCCGGGGCGGGTCGGGCAGCGGGTCGGAGATCTCGGCGAGCAGCGTCTCACCGAGCGTCAGCCGGACCCCGATCGGGGCGCTGGCGTACCGGACGGCGTTCGTGACCAGCTCGCTGACCAGCAGTTCGGCGGTGTCGGTGAGGTCCTCGACGCTCCACTCGGCGAGCGTGGCCCGGACCAGCCGGCGGGCCCGGGAGACGGCGGTGGGCTCGGCGGGCAGGGTCCAGCCCGCCGTCGGGGCGCTGGTCTGCCCGTGCCCGAGCCGGGCCAGCAGCAGGGCGACGTCGTCCGGCTCCCGGCCCTGCTCCATGGTGTCGAGCACCGCCTCGCAGGCGGCCTGGATGGAGGCGTACGGCTGCTGGAGCACGGTGATCAGCCGGCCGAGGCCGACGTCCAGGTCCTTGTCCCGGGACTCGACCAGGCCGTCGGTGCACAGCGCGAGCAGACTGCCCTCGGGGATCTTCAGTTCGACGGATTCGAACGGGACTCCGCCGACGCCGAGCGGGGCGCCGGAGGGCAGGTCGAGGATCCGCCCGCTGCCGCCGGGCAGCGGCCCGCCGGTGTGGGTCGGCTCCCCGGCGTCCTCGCCCGGCACCACCAGCACCGGCGGGATGTGCCCGGCCTTGGCCACCGTCAGCATCGCCGTGCCCGGGTCGAAGACCGCGTAGACGCAGGTGGCCAGCAGCGCCTCGTCCGGCCCCTGGGCCAGGTCGTCGGCCAGCTCGTGGACGTGCCGCAGCAGCACGTCCGGCGGCAGGTCGAGGGCGGCCAGCACCCGGACGGCGGTGCGCAGCCGGCCCATGGTGGCGGCGGCCCGCAGGCCGTGGCCCATCACGTCGCCGACCACGAGCGCCGTGCGGTCGCCGGGCAGCGGGATGACGTCGAACCAGTCGCCGCCGACCTCGGTGCCGCTGCTGCCGGGCACGTAGCGGTAGGCGACCTCGACGCCGGTGGGCTGCGGGACCTGCTGCGGGAGCAGGGTGCGCTGGAGGGTGAGCGCGGCGGTGCGTTCGCGGGCGTACAGGCGGGCGTTGTCCAGCGAGCTGCCGGCCCGGTCGGCCAGTTCGACGGTGAAGGCGAGGTCGTCCCGGTCGAAGCCCTCGCGGTAGCCCGCCCGGCTGACCAGCAGCAGGCCGATCACGATGCCGCGGGCCCGCAGCGGGACGACCAGCATCGAGTGCACGCCCAGGTCGTGGGCGGCCTGCATCTTGGGGTCCCCGGGGTAGGTCACGTCCTCCAGCTGGTCGGCGCCGGAGAGCAGCTCCGGCACGCCGGTGCGCAGCACCCGTCCGCAGGCGGAGTCCTCCGCGAACGTGATCCGGGCGCCGCGCCGGAGCATCACGTCGACCTCGGGGCCGTCCTGGACGGAGGCGGTGCCGAGCTGGAGCAGCGAGGTCCGCCGGTCGTGGCCGTGCCGGGGGAGGTCGTCGCCGTGCGCGACGGCCTGCAGCAGGATCACCGCCGAGTGGTCGGTGAGCCGGGGGACGACGGAGCTGGCCAGCTCCTGGGCGATCCGGGCGGCGTCGAGCAGGTCGCCGACCCGGGAGCCGAACTCGTTGAGCAGCGAGAGGCGGCGCCGGGCGTGTTCGACCTTGGCGACGGCGCGGTAGCGCTCGGTCACGTCCATCACGGTGCCGGAGATGCCGAGCACCCGGCCGGAGCGGTCGGTCATCCGGCTGTAGGAGATCGAGCGGTAGCCGGCCCGGGTGGTGACCGGGGAGGCGAGGGTGACGTCGATGACCGGCTCGCCGGTGGCCAGCACCTGGCGCTGGATGGCGGTGATCTCGTCGGCGGCGCGCTCGGGCAGGGTCTCGCCGGTGGTGCGGCCGACGTGGTCCTCCAGGGCGACGCCGTTCATCTCGGCGAGGGTCCGGTTGACGGCGGTGTAGCGCAGGTCGGTGTCCAGGATGGCGATGCCCAGCGGGGACTGTTCGAACAGCGCGTCGCGCACCGCGAGGTCCCGCTCGACGGCCCGCACGGCGGCCGCCTCGGCCAGGTTGACCTGGAGGAAGGGGGTGCCGTCGCCGTCGACCAGCAGGGAGATGCGGGCGTCCACGGCGACCGGCACGCCGTCCCGGTCGCGCAGTTCGGCGTGGCCGGCCCAGCGGCCGTGGCGCAGGGTGTCCTGGACCGCCGCCCGGATCCGGGCGACCTGCTCCTGGTCCGGGATCAGCTCGTCGATCCGGCGGCCGACCAGCAGCTCGCTCGGCCAGCCGAGCAGTTCCTCGGCGGCCGGGCTCCACAGCACGACCCGGCCCGCCGTGTCGAGGATCGCGATGGCGACCTTGAGCATGTCGAGCAGACTGCCCCCGGACGGCGGGGTGAGGGTGCGCGCGGCGTCGGCGGGGCCGCCGGGGAACGGCCGTGCGGGGCGGCTGCGCAGGCCGGGCAGGGCGCCGGGCTCGGGGACGGCCAGCGTCGGCGCGGGCTGGACGCCCTGGGCGCCGGGCCCGGCCTCGGGCGCGGCGGAACCACCGCCGCGACGGCGACCCGCGGGCGGCTGAGGGGCGGCCGGACGGACGGCGCGGCGCAGCCGGGCGCGGGCGGCGGCGCTCCCCGCGGTGCCTGTCCGCCGCGCTTCCCCGCCACCGTTCCCGGTAGTCGACACCGACGGGGCCTCCGGCTCTGGGTCGGGATCGGCGTCGCCGGCTGGGGCGGCTCACCGATGGTGAGGAATAGTGCCGAAAAGCGACATACCCAGCAGGACCCAGGCTATCCCGGCTGCCGGGTCGGCTTGTCCGATTGACCTATCCGGCGGCTTGCACGTCACCCATGGGCACGAGCAGAGCGCCCGACCCGGCCCGCGCCCGGCGCGTCACCCGCGGCCGCGGTGAGCAGCGCGGCCACGTGCGGCAGCACCTCGCGGTCGTGCTCGATCCAGTCCACGTCCTCCAGCTCGGACGGGCCGAGCCAGCGCAGCTCGTCGTGGTCCTGGAGCATCCGCGGCTCGCCGTCCAGCAGCTCGGCAGCCCAGAACCGCAGCTCCAGGCCCGGCCGTACGGTCCACGCCCCGGGCAGTCGCCGCAGCGCCCTGGCCCGGACGCCCAGCTCCTCCAGCAGCTCCCGCTCCAGCGCCTGCGCCTCGGTCTCCCCCGGCTCGGCCTTGCCGCCGGGGAACTCCCACCGACCGGCCACCGCCGCGGGCGCGCTGCGCCGGGCGGCGAGCACCCGGCCGCCGCGGACCAACGCACCGCCGACGACGATCCGCGGCTCGTCGGGGGTCCTCGGGTTCTGCTCCATGCGCCCGACCCTACGGGGCGGCGTCGCCGTCCTCGGCCTCGACCCAGTACAGCTGCTTGTGGCCACGGGCCTCGAACTCCGCCGCCAGCCGCTGCGCCTCGGTCCGGTCGAGTCCCCCGGCGACCGGGAAGCGGTTGCCGTTGTCGTCCTGCCGCATCACCCGAAAGGTCCGCATGCGGGGAGTGTAACGGCGGCGCGGGGGCCGCCCGGCGGCCTTACTGCCCCCCGCCCCGAGCCGAAGGGGCGCGCCGGTGCCGAAAGGGAGAAGCGAGGAGGCCCGAGGAACGAGGGCCTTGGAGCGCCGACCGTCGGCACCGGACAAGAGCGCCCCGGAGGCGAGCGGGCGAGCAGCAGCGCGCCCCGGAGGCGAGCGGGCGAGCAACGGTGGTCCCCGGCCGGCGTGGGGGTCGGGCCGGGGACACGGAGCGAGCGTACGGGGCGACCGATACCGGCACGTATGGGCGGTGTTAACGCCGAGTAACTCCTGTGCGGGCGCGGTCAGACCCGGAGGTCGGGCGCCTGTTCACCGGTGGCCAGGCCGAGGCCGCGACGGATCTCGACGCTGATCGGCGCCGTCTTGGCCACCAGCGACCGGGCCCGGCGGAGGTCGCCGGCCAGGTCGGCGCCGGAGGTCGCGGCGTCCCAGGCGGCGGCTGCCTGGGACTGCGCCTCGGCCAGCTTCTCCACGGCGGGCTTGACGTCGGCCGACCAGTCCGCGGTCGGCTTGCGCAGGGCCGCGGCCTCGGCCCGGGAGGCGACGGCCATCCGCCGGGCCCAGGACCGGTACTCCGCGTCGGCGCCGGCGACGTCCTGCTTCGGCGCGTCCGTGTAGGTGTCGTTGAAGGCCCGGACGGCCTCCAGGTAGGCCAGCTGGGCGGCGGTGAGGCTCGCCCGGTCCGTGCGCACCGTCCCCACGTGCTGGTCGTCGCGGTCCTCGAAGGCGCAGGTGACGTACCGCTCGCCGGCGTCCCAGTTGCCCGAGGTCGGGTAGAGGTACACGTCGTCCATGCCGTCCGGCACGGCCCACTGGTCGAGCGCGTAGTCCCCCAGCACCGGGCGGCACAGCACGGCGGCCCGCTCGCGCATGGCGGTTTCGCCGGGGTACGGGCCCTGGTCCTCCGGCACCTTGCTGGTGCCGGCCACCTCGCCGTGGTGCGGCGCCGAGCAGGGCAGTCGGCGCACCCAGTACACGGTCTCGTCGCCGTTCCCGTCGCCGGCGCTGCCGGCGCTCGGGACGTCGTAGCAGTCCCCGGCCTTCAGCGCGGACCAGCGGACCGCGCCCGGCGGGGCCTTGCGGACGTACCGGCCGTCCCGCGCGGAACCGAAGTCCCCCGCGCCGAACAGCAGCGCGAGCAGCACCGTGCCGATCACTCCGAGGACCAGGCCGATCACCGCCATGGCGCGCCCGCGCTCCTTGCGGCGGTTGATCTGGGTCAGCGCGATGATCCCGAACACCACGGCCACCGGCGACAGCAGGCTCAGGCCGCTCGCCAGCGAGCCGACCGCGAAGCCGTTGGTGCGCCGCTCCGGCCGCGGCTGGTACGGGGACGGGGAGGCGGGGCCGTACGGGAAGGGGGCGCCGTAGGGGTTGGGGCTCGCGCCGGGGGTCGGCTGCGGAGCGCCGGGCTGCAGGCCGGACTGTGCCGAGGGCGGCACCGAGGCCCAGCCGCCGGCGGGCAGCGGTGGGGGCGGCGGCTGCGGCGGGGCCTGCGAGGGCAGCGGCGCGGCCTGCGGCGGGTGGTCGGCCGGCGGGGCCCAGGGGTCGACGGGCTCCGGGGCGGGGTCCCGGGCCGGCTCGGCGGCGGGTTCCGGTGCTCGGGCCGGCTCGGCGGCGGGCTCGGCTCCGGCGGCCGGGGCGGCCCCGGCGGCGGGCTCGGCTCCGGCGGCGGGCTCGGCTCCGGCGGGTCGCTGCGGAGCCTCGGCGTGTGCGGGGGCGTTCCCGGGGCCACGGTCCTTGCGGAAGTCCACCCGCGGGTCCGTCCCCGGGGCGGCGGACAGCTCGGGCTCAGGCTTGGACACGTTGGACTCCCCCAACCCGCCGGGGCGGGCGTCTGTTCGACGTTGCGGCGTCCGCACCACGGCTCGGCCCGAGCGGGCCCGATGCGAACGGTCGCGCGACTTTACCCGATCTTTCCGAACGCCCGCCCCGCCGGCCGCGGCCGACCCGCGTCCAGGCCTCCGCAGACCCGGGGCCGACTCCTCGGCCCGCGCTCAGCGCTTAAGCCCTTCAGCTCCTCAGCCCTTCGGGCCCGCGCTCAGCCCCCTCGCCCCGTCGGCCCCGTGGTCAGCCGCGGGCCAGGACCTCGCCGTGGATCATCGAGAACCAACCGTCCTCGGCGGCGGCCCACTCCCGCCAGCCGTCCGCGATCCGCTCCAGCTCGGCCCGGTCGGCGAAGCCGCGCTCGACCGCCGTCCGTCCGAACGCCGTGCCGGTCACCCGGTCCGCCCACGTCCCGCCCCACCACGCGCGCCGCTCGGCCGTCGCGTACGTCCAGGTGCCGGCGCCCGCGGTCACCTCGGTGAAGCCGGCCGCGCGGGCCCAGGACAGCAGCCGCCGCCCGGCGTCCGGCTCACCGCCGTTGGCCCGGGCGGTGCGGCGGTACAGCTCCAGCCAGCGGTCCAGCGCGGGCACCTCGGGGAACCAGGTCATCGAGGCGTAGTCGGCGTCCCGGGCCGCGACCACCCCGCCGGGCGCCGTCACCCGGCGCATCTCGCGCAGCGCCGACACCGGATCGCCCAGGTGCTGCAGCACCTGGTGGGCGTGCACGACGTCGAACTCACCGTCCCGGTAAGGCAGTCCGTGCACGTCCGCCTGCTCGAACACCACGTTGGACAGGCCGCGCTCGGCGGCGTACCCGGCGGCCTGCTCCAGCACCTCGGCGGAGGTGTCCACGGCCACCACCCGCCCGCTGGGGCCGACCAGCTCGGCCAGGTCGGCGGTGATCGTGCCGGGGCCGCAGCCGACGTCCAACAGGGCCTGCCCGGGCCGCAGTTCGGGCAGCAGGTAGGCGGCCGAGTCGGCGGCGGTCCGGGAGCGGTGCGAGCGCAGCATGGCCTCCTGGTGGCCGTGGGTGTAGACGGTGGCGGGTTGCGATCCGGACATGAGGGCCCCCCTGGGCGTGGTCGGTCTTCCGGCTGGTCTTCCGCTGTCGCAGACGGTTCCGCGACGTTCTCCGCGACGCACGTCGCGACGCACTTCGCGACGATGCCGCGACGTCCTCCGCGACGTTCCGACACGGTTCCGCGACGACTCCGACGCTACGCCGTATCCCGCATGGCGAGAAGAACCGTCTCACATTCCGATCGCAGGCCGACCGCACCCCACCCCGCCGCCGTACCGTGGAGGCGCCCCCACCGCAGGGGCGCCTCCGACAGAAGGTCCCGCCCATGCCCGGCCCCGGCCAGCGCCCTTACGTCCTGCTGAGCGCCGCCGTCTCGCTCGACGGCCACCTCGACGACGCCTCCCCCGACCGGCTGCTGCTCTCCAACGCCGCCGACTTCGACCGGGTGGACGAGGAGCGGGCGGCCGCCGACGCGGTGCTGGTCGGCGGCAACACCCTGCGCGCCGACAACCCCCGCCTGCTGGTCAACGACCCGGCCCGCCGGGCCGCCCGGGCCGCCGCCGGGCGGCCCGAGTACCCGCTGAAGGTGACGCTCAGCGCCAGTGGGGCGCTCGACGCGGACCTGCGGTTCTGGCACACCGGCGGCGCCAAGCTCGCCTACACCACCGACGCCGGGGCGGCGGTGCTGCGCCCCCGCCTCGAAGGCCTCGCCGAGGTGGTCGCGCTCGGCGGCGCGGTGGACCTCGGCGCGGTGCTGGACGACCTGGGCGCGCGCGGCGTGCGCCGGCTGATGGTCGAGGGCGGCAGCGGCGTGCACACCCAGTTCCTCGCCCAGGGCCTCGCGGACGAACTCCAACTGGCCGTCGCTCCCCTGCTGGTGGGCCAGGCCGAGGCGCCGCGGTTCGTCGGCCCGGCCGCCTTCCCGGGCGGGCCGACCCGGCGGATGCGCTTGCTGGAGGCACGTAGCGTGGACGACGTCGTCCTGTTGAGGTACGCCCCGAAGGAGCCCGCGCCGTGAGCCAGTCCGCCGCCACCGACCTCGAGCACCTCCGGCGAGCCGTCGAGCTCTCCCGCCGCTGCCCGCCCTCCGGGACGGCCTTCTCGGTCGGCGCGGTGATCGTCGGCGCCGACGGCGAGGTGCTCGCGGAGGGCTTCAGCCGCGAGGCGGACCCGCACGACCACGCCGAGGAGGCGGCCCTGGCCAAGCTCCCGGCCGGTGACGCCCGACTGCGCGGCGCGACCGTCTACAGCAGCCTGGAGCCCTGCGGCCTGCGCGCCTCGCGGCCCGTGCCGTGCGCCCGGCTGCTCATCGCGGCGGGCGTGCCGCGGGTGGTGGTCGCCTGGCGCGAGCCGGACCTGTTCGTCACCGACTGCCAGGGCACGGCCCTGCTGGAGGCCGCCGGGGTCGAGGTGGTGGAGCTCCCGGAACTGGCCGAGGAGGCCCGGGCGGTCAACGCCCATCTGCTCGGCTGATCGCCCGGAGTTTTTGTATCATATAGGAACAAAGAGCTCGCTTTCCAGGGCTCGTCCTTCACCGTACCCCGAGGACCGAGGAGCCCTTCCCATGGCCGCTGCCACCGTCCGGCTGACCGCCCGCGCCCTGCTGCTCGACATGGACGGCACCCTGGTCGACTCCGACGCCGTGGTCGAGCGCTGCTGGGGCCGCTGGGCCGAACGGCAGGGCCTCGACCCGGCCGAGGTGCTCGCCGTCGCCCACGGCCGCCAGGGCCACGCCACCATGGCCGCCCTGCTGCCGCACCGCCCGGTCGAGGTCAACCTCGCCGAGAACGAGCAGATGCTCGCCGCCGAACGCGCCGACACCGAAGGCGTCGTCCCGGTCCCGGGCGCCCCCGCCTTCCTCGCCGCCCTGGCGGGCCTCCCGCACGCCCTGGTCACCTCCGCCGACGAAGCCCTCGCCCGGGTCCGGATGGCCGCCGCGGAGCTGCCGCTGCCGCCCGTCCTGGTCACCGCCGAGTCGGTCGGAGCCAGCAAGCCCGACCCCGAGGGCTTCCTCAAGGGCGCCGCCGCCCTCGGCCACGACCCCGCCGACTGCCTCGCCTTCGAGGACTCCGGCGCCGGCATCGCCGCCGCCCGCGCGGCCGGCATACGGGTCATCGGCGTCGGCCCCCGCGCCGCCGCCCACCACCCGGACGCCCTGGCTCCCACCCTCGACGCGGTCACCGTCACGGCGGACCAGGACGGCGTGCTGACCGTGACCGTCCTGAACCAGTAACCCCCGGACGAGCGCACCGCCACCGCCACACCCGGCATCCCGCTCGGCCTGCCTGCCCGACCCCGTCGGCCGGCGCGACGCCAGCGCCATGTCCGTGCGGCTGCCGACGTGACGTGGGTCCCCGAGTCAAGCGGATCGGTCCTCCTCGGCGAACTCGGCGGCGTCGGGAAAGACGCTGGTGCTGGTGCGTCCCGACAGCCGGCCGACCGAGGACTCGGCCACTGCTCAGGGGTGCTCCTGGACACCGAGCCGCCGAAGGTCGGAGCACGACTGTCCGGACGGCCGCGCCGCATGTCAGTGACGGGTGCTTCCATGGCGCCATGAGCACCGTGCACGAGACCGCCGCCCTCCTTCCGGACCCCGCCCGACTCCGTGCACATCTGCGCGCCCTGGCCGTCCTGGACGCGGCGATCGGCGACGATCCGCAGTTCTGCCAGTACACCTTCGACTGCACCTGGGGCCCCGGCGTGGAGGCGGCCCTCATGGAGAACGGCTCGGGGGACGACTTCTCCGTCCTGTTCACCCCGGCCGGCGTGCTCATACGCGGCTTCGACCACGAGTCGGAGATGAGTCCGTACGCGACGGACGACGAGCAGGTCTGGCCCGGTGTCATCGACGAAGTGCCCGCCGCACTGCGCCCGCTCCTGGACGAGCCCGCCTTCCACGACGAGGGCATCGACGCCCCTCGGGTCACCGCCTGCCTGTGGTGGGAGAGCGGCGACACCGCCTGGCGCACCGGCTCGACCATCGCCTTCCCGGATGGCAGCGAGGACCCGGACGGCTCCGGTTTCCTCTTCCACCTCCTCGCGGACCGCTCCCCCGAGGCCGTCCAGGCCCACTTCGAGGGCTACTACGAGCGCCCTGTCCCCCTCGACGCCATCCGCCACGTCCTCACCGGACACCCCCCTCACCCCTGCGGTCGCCAGGGCCCTCAACCCGGTCGCCCTCTCGGACGACGCACTCCTCCGAAGGATCGCCGCGCACCCCGAGGCCGCCACCTACCTGTCCTGTGACGGCGAGTTTTGAAGTGGAACTTCCACCACAACGCTGTGACCTGCGGAATCGTTGATTCTTAGGGCCCAAGTCAGCACGGAATCAGCACGGTGACTCGAACTCGCAGCCAGCCATCAGTAGTGGTAGCGGGCGGCCAGAACGATGATCTCCCGGTCTGTCACCAAGTAGACGAGGCGGTGCTCGTCATCGATCCGACGCGACCAGGCCCCGGGCAAGTGGTACTTCAGCGGCTCGGGCTTGCCGATGCCAGTGAACGGGTCGCGCAACACGTCCTCGATGAGCTTGTTGATCCGGGCGAGCATCTTGCGGTCGTTCTTGAGCCAGGAGGTGTAGTCCTCCCAGCCGGCCTCCTCGAAGACGAGCCTCACGCGGCACCCTTCTCGCCATCCGCCGCATCAGGGTCGATGAGCTCCCGCTCGGAAAGCCCTGTGCCGCCAAGGGCGTTCTCGTACGCCTTGAGCAAGCGGCGGGCATTCACCGGCGAGCGCAACAGGTAGGAGCCCTCACGCAGGGCGGCATAGTCCTCGGCCGACACGAGTACGGCATTTCCGTGCTTGGAGACGATCTCAATGGCCTCGTGATCGTCATTGACCTTCTTGATCAACGGGAAGAGAGCCTTGCGTGCCTCGCTGGCAGTGATCGACATGGACTGAACTCCCTCCATCAGTGGTACCACATAACGTACCACTCGCGAGGATGCAACGGGCCGAAGAAGTCAGCACCACGACAGCACGGAGAAGAGATCGGGGCCCACCTCGAAGGAGGCGGGCCCCCGTCCGACCTGCGAATGCGACAGATCGGTCCATCTCAAAGCAATCAAACGATCACACGTTGAAGCGGAACTTCCACCACAACGCTGTGACCTGCGGAAACGTCGATTCTGAGGGCCCAAGTCAGCACAGAATCAGCACGGGCGGAACAGGTCAGCACAGCTACGCGACAGGCTCGTAGCCATCGGCGTCGGTGGCGGCCGGGCTCTCCACGGCCAACGGTACCGGTCGCATGGCGGCCTGCATGACCTCGCGGCAGCGGTGCCAGGCCCCCGGGACGAGATGCCCGTACGTGTCCACGGTGATCTTGATGGATTTGTGGCCGAGCCAGCGGGAAACCTCGTGGATCGGAATTCCGTTCGCGAGGGCGGTAGAGGCGAAGAAGTGCCGGAGCGAGTGCGGGGTGTATTTCGGCTTGCCGTTCGAGTCGACGAGGCCGGCCGCGATGGACGCCTTCTTGAAGTGGTAGCCGAAGGTGTTGGCCGTGGGCATGGTGCCCTTGCCTCGCTCGCGCGGGGCGAAGAAGACTTCGAGCTCCCGGTCCTTGCCAGCCTTGTCCTTGAACGGCACCGGGATGGGGGCCCACTGTTCCTCGTGGGCGTCGATCTCCTCGTCCAGGAACGGGGCGATCGGGATATCCCTGTACTCGCCTTCCGCGCGGTGCTTCAGCGGGACGAACCGGGTCCGGCTGTCACCGCGGCTGGCCTTCGCGCTGACCTGCCACCGGATTCGGATGAACTCGGTGCGGCGGCATTCGCAGGCGAAGGCGAGAGCCTCGCTGGGCCGCAGTCCGGCGCCCGCCATGAGGTAGATCGTCAGTCGGTACTGGGGTGAGATGTGCGTGCCGAGGAGGTCAACCTCCTCCAGGGTGGGGATCTCGTCCTCGTCGACGGCGATGCTGCTCGTCCTGGGGATCTTGACGCCCTTGGCCGGGTTCTCGGAGATGCGCTTCTCGACGATCGCCGCTTCGAGCATCGCGATCGGGATGTTCATCCGATCATTGATCGTCGAGGCGGCCATGCCCTCGCCCTTCCGGTGGAGGGCGGCCACGAACCGTTCGAAGTCGAGCTTGGCGAGTCCGGCCAGAGTCTTGCGCCCGAGGTGCGGTATCAAGTGGTTCCGGAGGAAGCCCTCGTAGTTCCGGAAGGTGCCCTCTGCGAGGATCTGCCGCTCCAGCCACTCCTTGGCATAGGCGCGGACGGTGATGGCGCCTCGCTGGGGGTCGAGGTATATCCCCATGCCCTTGTCGTGTTCGACCTTGCTGGCGAACGCGTCGGCGCCGTCGGGCCCGGTCTTCTTGGCGAAGGACTTCTCGCGCTGCCGGCCGCCCCGCCCGCCCGGCTCCCGGTAGCGGACGAGCCACTTGTGACCGCAGCGGGCCTTCGTGCAGGGGTAGAAGCGGTCCTGCTCTTCCTCTTTGCAGGGTTGAAAGACGGTGGCCACGTGGCCCCTTTCTGTGCTGGTGGGGCGATGCGGCCTGCTTGGTGCTACCCGTATCTGCTGTCGAGGTAGGTCACGATGTCGCGCTCGCGAAAGCGCAGCAGTCTGCCGACCTTCTGTGCTGGAAGGCCCCAGGTTCGGTACTTGTTCTTGACGGTGATCTCGCTGACCTTGAGCCAGTCGGCGACCTCAGCCGGGGTGAGGAGGCTGTTACTGCCGCCCTTCATCCGGCATCCGCTCCGTGGGTGATCAGCACGGCCGCCCGGAGGGCGGTGCGGCAGTCGCGGCGGAGCTGGTCGATCCGGTCGAGGATCTGCTCGACATCGGCCCGTGGGAGGCCGAGGCGCCAGGCGATCTCGGCGAGCGCTTCCTCTGCGGTCTCCGGCGGCAACGTGGTGCCGGCGGGGTAGCAGCGGGTTTGTTCGCCGCCGATCCCGAGCACCCAGCTCCAGCCGTTGGCCAGGGCGGCCTCGGTGGGGGTCAAGCGGCGACCCCCAGGTACTGGGTGCGGGACTGGGAGGTCAGGTGGTACATGCCGTAGTCGCACTGGTAGGTGCGGCTCTCGTGGCGGATGCCTCGGCCGGTGCCCCGGCGGTCGGCGATCCTGGAGCGCTTCGCCTGGGCCTTGCCGAGCGCCTTGGCGGCGTCGTGCTCGTCCTCGTAGGCGCGCTTCGACCCGCACGGGCAGGCCCTGAAGTCGACGGTCTTTGCCGTCATAGCCGGTTCCTCCGTCTACTTTCGGAACTGCCCGCAGGGGCAGGTGGGGATGTGGCAGGCGCCCCGGGCGGCGCTGACCGTGGAGTGGGTGAAGGGGGCGTGGCCGCACTCAGAGTCTTGGCAGTAGCCCTTCCAGCCCTTCTTGCCGTCGATGTTGGCGAGCATCACGCCGGGCGAGTAGAGCTTCACGAGGCGCGCTGTGCCGCCGATGGCGATCTTGTCGGCGAAGGACTTGGCCTCGGCTTCGTTGCCGAACGGGGCCCAGTTGAGGCCGCGGGTGCCGTCCTTCCAGGTGTGCGCGAGGGCGTACCAGTCGCGCATCTGGAGGACTTCGCCCACCTCCTTGATGACGGCCTTGGCCATCTGGTCGGCGTTGTCGAAGTCCTCGGACTCCAGCAGCGCCTTGACCGCGGAGACTTCCTCCTTGCGGGGGGTCAGCCTCATGGGCCGCCCCGGCGGTCTGTGAGCGTCTCGATGACGGAGAGGACCTCATCGAGCATCCGGGCCGCCTCGCGGTCGTAGCGGGCTTCGAGGCGCTCGATCTTGGCGGTGTTGAGGCCCGGCCGGCTGGCCAGGGCCTCGATCGCGGCGTCCTGGCGCTGGTACATGGCCTCGGCCTTGTCGAGGAGCTGCCGAAGCTCTTCGAGCACCGAGTGCAGGCTGAGCTCGCTGGACAGGTCGGCGACGAGGCTGGAGGTGGCCGGCGTTGGGTTGAGAACGGTCACGGGGTAGTTGAACCAGTCGGCGTCCAGCGGGGTCTTCCAGCCAACGACGGCGAAGCCGTCGGCGGTCTTGGTCCCGCTGTCGCCGTCCGCGTCCTGGACCTCGATGCCGATGGGCAGTTGGTCCAGGATCGCGGGGGTGCGAACGAGGGTGTTTGTGCTGGTCAAGGGGTCCCCTTTCTTCGTTAGTCACACTATCTCAATGGGTGGGTCGAATCAACTCTTACATTCGTGCCGCGACCGCGCGGATGCTGTCGCCGAGTTCCGCAAGGGTGCCGTTGTTCAGGATCGTGACGTCGAAGGGGTATCCGGCGAGCGCCTGCTCGCTGACGTGCCCGGAGTCCTGGATGAGCTTCTGGCTCGGCCGGATGATCTGGACGACCAGGCCGCCGTGCTTCTTCACTGCGTCGGCCTCGTTCGGGAAGCGGCAGTCGGTGATGACGGTCGGCCCCCACGAGGTCCGCTGACGGAACATCTGGTCGATCCAGACGGTCTCGCCGAGGGTGGCGCGGCCGGCGTCGGTGCCGAGGCGCTGGAGGAGCGCACGGATCTCGGGGATCTGGATCTTCGCCTTGTCCCAACCGAGTCCGTCGATGGCGGCCCGCAGCCGCATGGGCCAGTCGCCGTTCGGACTGGGCACGAGCGGGTCGAGCGAGTACAGCATCGCGCGAAGCGGGTCGGCGAACGCGCGGCGCTTCCAGCCCTGCTCAGCGAGGAAGTCGGCCGCGGAGTCCTTGCCGGACTGGGCGAGGCCGGAGAGGCCGATGAGGCGGGGCATCTTGATCGCGGTGGTCACTACTGTCTCCTGAGGTCAGGCATCCAACGGCACGGCCGGGATGGAGGGCTGGGGGGCATGCAGGTCGAGGAGCCACTCGAAGTTCTCTTCGAGCTCGTCGATCCGGGCGCCAGCGGTATGCACCGCGGCCTGGGCCTCGCGAAGAGCCCGCAGGGCCTCGCGCTCGCTGGCGCGGAGCTCGCGGAGGCGACTGGCCCGCAGGTGCCGGGCGTACTGAGCGGCCTTCTCGTAGGCGTGCTGCTCGTCCTCGACGTGTGCCTGCACGACGGCCTGGAGGATCTCCCGGCTGCGTCGCTGGGTGGCGTCAGGGGCTTCGCCGTACGAGCCCTCCGTGACGCGGCGGATCGTGATCAGCGCCCAGCGGGGCGGCGTCTTCGTGGACATGTGCAGTGCGCCTTCGAGCTGGATGCCGTTCACGTGGAGGGTGCCCACGTGGCGGCTGTACTTGTCCCAGCCGTAGGCCACGTGCAGGTCGGTCGGCATGAACTCCCAGCCGTGCGCGTGGTACCGGGGGGCAATCTCGACGGTGCCGGAGATCCGCCTGCCGGTCACGGCATACGTGGTCGTCCAGGGGTCCAAGGCGCGGTGGCGCGGGTCGGCGTCGCCGAGGCGCTCGATCAGCAGGTCGCTGGCCATGTGTATCTCCTTGCTTGTTGGTGGCTGGCTCGTCAGGCCGCGGGCGCCACCCCGCGACGACCTCCTTCCGGAGGTTTCGCCGGTCACACTCTTACAATCAAATCGTCGAGTAGCACTGCTCGACCGGGATGCCTTCGGCCTTGGCGTGCTCGATGCACGCCTCCGCGCTCTCGGTGAAGAAGGCGAGGGCGATCGCGGCGCCCTCCTTGTCGTCGGCGGCGCGGGACCAGCGGTCGGGCACGATGGGGGTCAGGTAGCCGCGGGTGACGAGGTGCATCGTGTTGCCGATTCGCATGAGACTGCCGGCCGGGCGCTGGCGGCTGGGGATCTCGCGGTAGACCGTGCCCGTGATTCCGCGCTCCGTGCGGATCTTCAGCGTGGTGCCATCGGTCAGGGTGACGGTGTCGGTGTAGCTGCTCATGTCGTTCTCTTTCAGGAGTAATTGAGGATGGCCGGGCAGTCGTAGCCCCAGCAGTTGCAGATCATGAACTGGCCCCACATGTCGCCGTACTTGCAGGTGTCACAGACGGCCCACTCGCGGACGTTCAGGGTGATGTGGGTGGACTTGCACAGCGGGCACGCGAGGTGGACTTCCAGCTCGGTCGCGGTGGTGTTCATCAGGCTGCCAATGCGTGTTCGGTCCGGACGGTCGGACGGGTGTTGTAGATCTCTGCGAGGTACTCGCGGAGCCGGGCCTCCCAGGCCATGCCGAGGAGTGCTCCGAGGACGACGGCGCCCATGGGGGGCGCGACGACGTCGCCGATCTGCTGGGTGCAGCTCGACCGGGAGCCGGTCCACGGGTAGCCGGGGCGGAACCCCGCCAGGAGGGCGGCCTCGTCGAGGGAGAAGCGTCTCTCCTTGTCGTGCTCCCAGTACCAGCCGCGGATCTTGCTGGTGATGGCGGTCGCGGGTCTGTCGGCGCTCCAGCAGTTGCCCCCCGCGGTCTTGCGGACGCCCCGGGTGTTGACCCGCACGCCCGGCGGCCAGCCGAGGGCCTGTGCGGCCGTGGTGGCGGGGATCGCGCTCTCGGGCCGGGTACTGGCGACGGAGTACGAGTGCCGCGCAGCAAGCATGAACGTTCGCCGCCTGCGGCTGGCCAGTCCGTAGTCGACGGCGTCCAGGACCTGGAAGTTCACGGACAGCCAGTCGGCGCACTTCAACTCCTCGCGGATGCCGTCGATGATGACCTGCGGCAGCGCGCTGGACTGCTCCATGGCGATCCACCCGAAGTCGTACGAGGCGACGGACAGGGCGAGGCCCCAGATCACGACCTCGGCGAGGAGGCCGATCCGATCGTCGGTCAGGTCCTTGGCCATGGCGCGGACCTCGTCGATGCCGTAGATGGGGCCGGACCAGCCGTCCCAGCAGTCCTCGCAGCCGTCCGGACAGTCGTCCGCGCACTCGCGCCCTTCCTCCCAGACGCCGACGGTGGCCTCCCACGCGCAGGCGAACATGTCCAGGAGGATCTGCTGGTTGCGCGGGTCCTGGCCGGCCCGCTTGCCTGCGGGCGTCCAGCACTGGCACGGCGCGGTGACGATCAGGCCGCGAGTCCACCGCAGGGCTGGGTGGTTCGGGTCGAGCGTTCGCACGTCGGCGACGATCCGCCGGAACCCGGCCTTCATCGCGGTCGCGGCAGCGTCCTTGTTGAACTCGACGCCGATGATGTCGAGTTCACGACCGAGCACATCCCGCGTACCGACTTCGAGGCCGCCAGGACCGGCGAAGAGATAGACGACGCGCTCCGGGTCACCGGGCTTGGGTGGCAGGAGCCACCGTGCCGGCCAGGGGGCGGCGAGCTGCTCCAGCTCCTCCAGTGAGAGATCGACCAGCTCTTCCAGGTCTGGAAGGACGACTGTGCTCATCGGTCGCCGATCTTGACGATGGCCTCGGTGACTTCGAGCATCGACAGGTCGTGGACGGAGCTGCATACGTACTCGATGACGGCCTTGCGGACCGCACCTCCGTCCGGCCCGGCGCCGTCTTCCTCGGCCCACCGGTCACGGTCGACCGTGATGGTGATCGCCGGTATCCGGACTTTGACCAGGCGAGACTTCCCGCAGCCGCAGGCGCACTTCCCGTAGTCAACGGCCACGGCGCACCCCCCGGCCGGCACGGACGGCGAGCGATGCAATCCGGTCGCGGGAGCGCCGGACGATCAGGTCCCGGACGGTGAAGCCGTGCTGGGCAGTGTCGAGCGCATCGGGGTAAAACAGGTCGACGTCGGCCGGGACCAGGCCCTGGCGCTGACCTTCGTCGAACCAGGCGAGCGCTTCGGTCGGCGTCTCGAAGTCGAGAGGGAGGTGGAGGCGGTAGCTCATCGGGCCGCAGCCTCGGTTCCGTACAGGCGGCCGAACTCGTCGACGCCCCATGTCCGGTCTTCATCCAAGATGAGGTCGATGTCCGGGTCCGCGGAGGCACCGCAGCGGATGCAGGAGAACTCGCCAGAGGGGGTCGCGTGCATGATCGCACCGCCACAAGGGCCGCACCAGACATAGTGCTTCATGGGTATCCTTCGGTTGATTGATGTCGGCTGGCATCGTCAGGAGGCGGGCACCACCCCGCCCCGACCCCGGCTCACCACCGGGGTTTCGCCTGGCGCCCGTCCCGCAGTCATGGCAGATCGGGGGACGGGCGCCGTGGTTGTTCGGCTTGCTCAGTAGCTGTTGAGCAGTTCGAGGACCGTCGTGTCCTGGACCTCCTCGAAGAACGGCTCCGACAGCTCCCACTCACCCGGGTTGTCGTTGAGCCACTCGCAGAAGCCGTCCTCGTCGCGGATCTCTCCGTCCTCGTCGAGGAACTCTGCGGGGACAGTCAGTTCCAGCTCGACCTCCGCCTCGGTGGTCCGCTCGATCGAGAACTTGACGGTCTTCTTCACGGTCTGGTCCTTCAGGTGAATGCGGATGCGGCACGGGCCGCAGGTCAGGTCCTCGTCGAGGAGTTCGGGCACGGCACCGCACTCCAGGCAGGCCGGCCGCCAGTCAGCCGATGTAGAAGACATAGATCCCACCTCCCGGAGCGGCCTCGGCGTCGAAGCCGGAGCTGAAGAGCTCCTGGGCGGCGTAGTCCCAATTGATCGCGTTGAACGGCCAGCAGGTCGTCAGCTCCTTCTCCTCCTCGGTCATCTGCAAAGCGGCGCGCTCTCGGGCGAAGTCGGCTTCGGAGTCCCACTCGCCCATGAAGGCGTCCCGGAACTCCTCGACGGCTGCGGCCGGGTCGGCGTCGTCGTCGGCGTAGGTGCTGAACCAGATGGCGAAGGGCTGCCGCTCGTTCGCCGGGATCTCGGCCAGGAGCTCGGCCATTTCGGTGGCGTGGGACGGGGAGCACTCGCCCTCGATCAGGCCGAGGAAATTTTCGTGGTCCATGACCCACAGCTCCTCGTGGTCGGTCGGCTTGGAGTGCAGGTCTTCGGGGGTGACCAGGTCGGCCACGTCGGCGTCGTGCCAGTCGCCGGTCAGATAGCCGGCGTTGTAGCAGGCCAGGCAGCCGATCCAGACGCGCGGGGCGTCAATGGCGGTCAGGGTCGCGGGCATGTGTCCTCACAGTTCGATGTAGGGCTGGCTTCGTCAGGCGGGGGACACCACTCCCCCGCGACCCCCTTTCGGGGGTTTCGCCTTGGCGGGATCTACTTCTCGGCCTTCTCCAGGACCGGCCAGTACGAACGGCTGCGCGACCAGCCGTTCGCCTTGTGGAGGGCGTCCATGGAGTTCTGGGCGTCGGTCACGCAGGGCTCGCACATGAACCGCTCCTCAGCGGGCGTGCGCATCCACGGGCCTCGGCGGCCGGTGGCCGGGCCGCACCACTCGCACAGGCCGCCACCTTCGATGTGGTGGAAGGCGGTGCGGGTGTTTCCGTTGTACGGGCTGACCGTGCGGACGATGGCGTGGGCGTGGGTGGCTGCGGCCTTGAAGGCGTCACGGAACCCGTAGTCGAAGAAGGTGTCGCCGGGGGTCCACAGGTCGCACGAGTCGTCGTGGTTGTCCGGCGCCGAGCAGACGAGCACCTCGTACTTCCAGCTCATCGGTTGCCCGCCTCGTCGAGTGCGGCCATGAGCTCGTCGAGCACCTGGTACTCGCGAGGGCTCGGGGTGCGGACCTCCTCCTCGGGGAGCATCTCGACGGGCAGAGCGAAGACGAGTCGGGCCGCCACGTCGGCGAGGTTGACCAGGGTGTACCACTCCTGCGAGCCCGGGTCGTGGTCCTCCCGCCACTCCTCCACCTCTCGGTGTATCGCGAGGACTTCGCGAGCGAGGGTCTTGATCTGATCCATGTGAACTGCCTTTCGGATGGGTGGTCAGCGAGCGTCGAGCCACTGGCACGCGGGGACGAACCCCTGCTCGCAGTCGTCGCGCTTGGAGTCGGCGAAGCCGTCGTTGAAGTCGGTGACGGCCGCGTGGGCCTGGTGCCGGGCGTCGTAGCCGTACTGGATGGGGGCTCCCAGAAGGAGGGCCCCGGCGGCGAGGGTGAGGAGGAATCGGCGGTGGCGGCGGATCACGGGATCACGCGGCCAGGGCGGTGCGGCGGGCGTTCGCGAGGTGGTTGTCTCCGAGGTCGGCGCGCTTGCCCGCAGCATTGCCCGCGTTCCAGCCGGAGCCGCTCAGGCGCCGCTTCGCGGGGGTGCGCACCTTCGGGTGCGCGGCCTTGAAGAGGGCGCGGATCGCGTCGTCGCGGGAGCTGAGCACGAGCTCGGCCGGGCGGCTGCCGGCCGGGAGCGTGAGGTCGGCCTCGGCGGCGGCCTGGCGCTCGGAGTCGGTCAGGCGCTTGTACACCGCGCTGCGGAACCCGGCGAGCCAGGTCTTGCGGTAGGCGGTAGTGGACTCGCCCATGCCGGGCGTGCCGTGCTTCATGCCGTTGAGGGCCTGGAGCATGAGGGAGGTGTAGAGCATCTCGACGCGGTCGAGCGTGGACTCGAAGCCGTGCAGCTCGACCTTCTGCACGTACTTGCGGGCGCCCCAATCCCAGACGCGCCAGCGGACGGACTGTCCGCCGAGCGCTTCGTTGATCGACATCAGCAGGTTCACGCGGTCGAGCACGTAAGAGCCGCTCTCGACGATGACTCGCGTGGTGGGACGGTCGGTCTCCGGCTTGGCGTCGGCGAGCATGGCCCGCTCGATTCCGTACTTCGCCATCAGCGCGGCGGCCTTGGCGAAGTACGCCTGGGCCTCCTCGGGAGAGGCCGCAGGGTCCTCGGCCTTGGCCAGGATCGCCCGGACCTTGGCGAGCATGGGGTTGTTCTGGGTCGTCATGTGAACCTCGGGAATCGCAGGATGCGGCTGGCATCGTCAGGAGGGGGACACCACTCCCCCGCGACGCACACGCCGGCCATCTCGCGGGCAGACGTGTGCGTTTCGCCTTGTGGGCCTACGCGGCCAGTGCGACGAGGTATTCGCCCAGGTCGACGACCGTCCCGTTCGGGTTCTCCTCGTCGTCGAAGTTCTTGTGGAGGTCGTCGAGGTCGTCATCCTCTTCGGCGTGGCACTCCAGCCACAGCTCGGCGACCTCCTCGCGGCCGACCCGAGCGAAGAAGCGGACCAGCGCATCGGCCTCACCACAGGTGAACTTGCCGCCGACCATGGAGGCGAGCATGCCGTCGTTAAACATGTCGGCGAACTCGTCCACAGCCGAGCGCAGCACGGCCACTTCGTGGTCAAGCTTGTGGATCGTGTCGCTCGCATAGGTGAAGGTGCGCGCCCACGCCTCTCGCTCGGCGCGGCGAGCCGCCCAAGGGTTGAGCTTGCGCAGGGTCTTCATCATGGGGACCTCATCTCGATGTGCGCGGCTGGCTCGTCAGGCCCCGGGCACCACCCCGGGACGACGCCCCCGGAGGGGGCGTTTCGCGCAGTTACACTCTTACAATCAGGCCGCGATCAGCTCGATCTGGCCCGGTATGGCACCCCGCAGGATCTCCCGGGCCAGACCGAGGAAGTACTCGTCGCGATGCTCGGCGTAGACCTCGGCCGTCCTGATCCAGGACACCTCGCCGTCCGATCCCTCGTACTTCAGCTCGTACAGGTCCTCGCTGGCGTGCTCGACGATCGCCTCGTGGTCCTCGTCGGTGTCCAGGTCGTACGCCTTGCGGGCCTCGTGGAGGGCCTCCTGGAGGTTCTCCTCGAACACCTCGGACTCCAGCTCGGAGTGGTCGTCCTCGTCGAGCAAGGGGTATCCCCACTTCACGTACTCGGCCAGGGAGACCGCCTCACGGAATGCCCTGGTGTACGTGCGGGTGCCCTTGCAATCACCCTCGCAGGCGTCACCGAAGCAGAAGTCGATGTCAGGGTCGCAGCCCGGCTCGCACTCCTCGGCGTGGGTACCGGGGCACTCCACGCCGCACCCGCCCTCGTACACCTGGACGTACAGGCTGTAGGCAGAGCCGTAGTGGATGGCAGAGCCGTCAATCTGGACGACCTGCTCGTCCGAGTTCTCGGTGCCCTCGCAGTCCTCGTCAGCCGCACACCGGATCAATGTGGCCGCGGTGCGAAAGTTGGACTTGTCCCCGAGGTTCGCGGGGTACTCGGTGTAGGTGAACACTTCGACGTGCGTGGGGACCTCGCCCCGACTGCGCCAGGAGGTTCGCCACGACGGCCAACACCGGCAGTCGTCCTCCAGGTAGGCCGCGTACTCGGCCAGCACCTCGTCATCCACGTCGCAGGTACGGGGGCTCATGTTGTCTCACTCTCAGCGTTGAGCGGCTGGCTCATCAGCACCCGGGCACCACCCCGGGCGGACGCCCCGAAGGGCGTTTCGCCTCAGATCTTGAAGACCGCGACATCCAGGGCGCCGGCCATCAGCTCCAGCTCCTCGATCCGCTCGATCAGGCCGACGAAGACCGTCGTCCAGATGTCGTCGCAGAGGTCGCGACGGGCGATCTCGGCACGGGCGGCGTCCAGCAGCCGGCCGAGCTCGAAGTTTCGCTCGGTCAGGTTGGCGATCGTCTCCTCGGCGCTCATCGCGGGGGTGGCGGCCTTGGCCAGGGTCACGGGGGTGATGGTGATGTTCATGCTTCTCCTCAAGGTGTCGCCGGGCAGAGCCTGGCCTCATGCCGCACCGTCGGACGACGGGCGGCGAGCACTCTCCAATTAGTTACACTCTTACAATCGGAGCGCGTAGAACCTTCCGGCGGCTTCGCACCTACGCCCTGTGGCGTCCGGAAGGCACCCGGCCCGTTCGGGCCAGACAGTTTTCAACTCGGGTGATTCATCTCGGGGTTCAGCGGCAGGATTACTCCGACCACCGGGCTCACCGTCCCCACCCGCAGGACTGGCCGGTTTCCCCGGCCGCTTCGCTTCGTTCCGGCCGGATCTCTCCGGCCCGTTCGAGTGAACGGTGAGCCCTGACCTCGGAAGTCCGCACGGTTCCCCTGACACCACCACCCACGGGCATCCGTGGACAGTTCCCCACCACGCCTACCCCGACAGGTCGGGACGGTTCGCGGCTTCACCAAGGCCGTACGGGCGGGACGTGCGGACGAAAGTCCGCGCCACTGCCTGTTACGTTGGCTGTACCCCAGGGGTTCGGCGTCGTCTCCAAAGCGCTTCCATCACCGGCGAGATGCCCCGCCTCCGTACGCGCCCCTTCGAGCCCACCTGTGCCCTGCACTCACCCACACCACCTACTGGCGGCTGCGACATCCTTCCCCCGAAGGGGTGGGGCCGGGTGAGCGTCAAGCTCAAGATCTGTGCGCCTTCCGGCCTGGCCGGTCTGGCGTCGAGCCCGACCCTATCGGGCCGGTCCCACATTTCGCAACTCTTACGATCCGGCGCTGCGATCCCGCCTGCCCATCCTTCCGGCGGCGCCGCTCTTGCGGCCCGTTCTCGGTTGCCCGGGTTCGGCGTTGGTTCCAACCCTAGTGGGCTGGCCTTGCGTTCGCAACTCTTACGTTCGCTCAACTTGCTTGCCGCTTCCGGTAGTTCGCCCTGCCTTGCGGCTGGCGTCCCGCGGTGGCGACGGGGAGAACACTACGCATCTAGTCACACTCTTGCAAGTCGGGCCCTATAAGCGCAGGTCAGAGGCCATATGGCGCGGCCCTGAGCGGCCCCGTGACGGCCTGTACGGCCCTTGCTGGCCCGGTCATACGCGCGCGTTCCCCTTCGGGGGTGTGGGGGGCGAGTGTGCCCGCGCGACGCGCGACCCTAGAGCATCGCGACCCGGCCGGTAGGGGGTGGGGGTATGACCCCCGGAGAAGCGATTCGCTGACCGCCACGTCTTAGCCGCTCGGTTTCTGCCACGGTTCCAAGGTCGTTCAGTCGCAGGGCTCGCGCTCGACCTTCGTTTCAGCTCGGTCAGCGTGCGCCTTCGGCAAGGTACGCCTTCACGAGGCGTGCAAGGAGATCGCCGACAAAGAGGCCCTCATCGCGGGCGGCTTGCCGTAGTCTCTGCCGGTCTTCTTTGGGCAAGGTGATGTACTCAAGGCGGGCATTGGGATTCCGGTGGCCACAGCACACGCTGCGCGTACAGTACGACGCTCCTTCCCTCAACTCGGGGTAGGTCCACGGCAGGTAGCGGTAACCATCGAGCTCCTTCACGCAACGCTCAACGTACTCATGCTTGCCGGCCCGCAGCCGTGGCGTCTTCTCATCGCCGTAGTGGTGCTCGAACCAGCGCAGTCGAGCCATATCGCCGATCTCCTGCTGCACCTGCGACACCCGGTCCTTGATCCCCTTCGCGACCGACAGGGGTAGCTGTGCCCTGGGGAAGCCGGCGCGCGGGTGCTCGTACGCCAGCTTCATTTCGGCCTGCCACGCAGCAGCGCTTTTAGCCCACTTCCACCGGTTACACCTGTCACAAGCAGGCACGAGATTCCACCAGATGTCGCGGCCCGAACGAGCCAAGGGGTCCTCGTGGTCCAGCGTCTGTGACTGGTGCTCGTCGCAGTAGACACACCGACGGTTGTTGCCGGTGAGGACGGCGATCCACACCCAAAGAGCCTGGGCGCCTCGATCCCTGCTGAGGATCTCGTCCCGATTAATGGCCACGTTCCACCCCGAATGTCTCCACGCTCGAATGGCAGCGTAGGCGCGACCACTGACACTCGGTGATCGAGCGCCGCCGCCAGTAGGTGCGGGCGGCGGCGCAACGACGGTACTCAGGCGGCCTGCACCTGGCCGAGGTATCGGTAGCCGGAGCGGACCGAGCAGCCGAGGCGTCCCGCCAGCGATGGGCCGTTCACCTTCTCGCCTTCGGCCTGCATCGCGGCGACGGCTTCCTTGACGACCTCCGGCGGGACGGCCTTCCTGGCACGGCCCCGCCGTCGCGGCTGGCGCTCTGCCAGACCGGTCTCTGCCAGCTCGCCTGCCAACTCATCGGCGGTCTCGTCCGCCTCGTCTGCCAACTCGTCCGCCTCCTCGACGAGCTCCTCGTAGCCGTTGCGCACGCCGTGTGCCTTGGACACCAGCTCCCGCCCCTCGCGGTCGATCGCGTCGGCGAGGTGGGCGAGGGCGTCGGCGAGCGCCTCCTGGAGCTCGCGCATCCGCTCTTCGGCGGTCATGGTCGCGGGCGGGGTCGCTGCCATGTGCAGCATGTGTGCCACCACCAACGGCGGCACCGAGGAGACGCCGGCCACCAGCAGGGCGGAGGTGGTCATGTACCCCTGGTCGATCAGGTGTGCCATCACCTGGGCTGCCAGTGCCAGGCCGAGCGCCGCTCCGGCGCCGATGGTGGCAGTGGTGCGGCCGGGCCCCTTGGCACGGCGGCCGACCTCGGAGATGACGGCGGCGCAACCGGCGTAGACGGACACGGACACCGGCATTAGCCAGGTGACCCAGCCGTGCCACCCGGCGATTTGTGCCATCCGGATCTCGCCGGGCACGGACATCACCAGGGCTGCCACGAGGACGAACGGCCTGCCAGCGGTGAAGACGACGCGGGCGTACCAGGGCATGTGCATCGAATGCATGTGCGTGAGCTCTCTGTGCGTCGGCGATCAGGCGGCGGCCGGGATGAACCGGGACTTGGCACCCTTGGCGAAGGCGCCGGACTCGCGGCGCTGGCGGATGGCGGCTAGCAGTCCCGCCGCGTCGCCGCCGACGGTCGCGGCCTGGTCACGCCGGGCCTCGACGGTGCACGTCTTGCACAGGCTGTGGATAACTCCGGCGGGGAACGGAGCGTCGCACTGCTGGCAGCGAGCGCGGGTGTCCGGCGCCGGGGCGGGCTTCGGCATGGACGGCGCGGGCTGGGCCGGGCGGTGGGTCTTGAGGCGGTAGGCGACCAGCGCGGCCGGGGAGTCGATCTGCTCCGGCAGCCGGGCGGTCAGGACCGCGAGGAGCTTCGCCTGGCTGTGGCCCTCGGCGAGCCACTCGGCGGCGAGCGGGGCCAGACGGAGAACATCCGCGGTGCCCAGCGCGAGGCGGCGGTCGTTGTCGCCGAGCTTGGCGAGGACCGCAGCGGCCCGGCCGGTCTCGGCGTCAGCCGGGGCGGCCTGGGCCTGCTCGTCCTGGGACTTGGTCTCCTCCTCCTCGGTGCCGGCCGCGTCCGGCCGCTGGCCGTCGCTCTTCGGCGTGGGCTTCGGGAGGAGGTTCTTTACCTGGTGCTTTTCCCCCTTGGGGAGATGGCCGACACTCCGGACCTCCGGCTCACCGACCGCCGGAATGTGGGCCATCGGGATGTCGGAGACGTGGGTCTGGGTGTACCAGCGGCCGGTATCGCGGTCCTGGGAGCGCTGGCGGCGAAGGTATCCCGCCCCCTCCAGCGCCTTGAACGCCTTGGCGACGGCCGTCTTGCCCTCGTCGACCTGCTCGGTGATCTTCTCGATCGTGACGGCGGTGCCGTCCGGCAGGGACAGCAGGCGGACCAGCAGGCCGACTGCGGCCAGCGAGAGCCGGTCGTGACGGGCTGCGGCGTTGGGCACGACGACGAAGGCGCGGTCGTGCCGGTTACGATGCACTCGCATCTAGAGGACTCATCTCTAGGTCAGGGCCCTGGGGGCGTAGGCGCGCTTCCGGGGCCCGTTGCGTCTGACGGGTTGTCGAACGAACGATAGTAAGAGTGTCACTCCGAATGCAAGACTTGAACTTGATCCAAGAGGGGGCATCGCAAGAGTGTGATCGCCGTCACGGCCGGAGGCATTTCCAGATCCAGGCCCGAGCTCCGTATATATGAGTAGAAGGCTGAAGTCGTAGAGGCTTCCCCTTGGGGGCGCCTCCGGCGCCCAACTCCTCGAAGCCCCTTTGCCGTTGCCGCTTCCCGCTGGGCCCCCTTCCGGGGGCCGCTTGCCGAAGCCCTTCGCCGTTGCCTTCGGGCCTGACGTAGGAGGCTCGTGTCCTGGACTACGTCTGACAGACGGCTTCGCCTGCCGCCGAACTGGCCGCAGATACGGCGTCGCGTCCTGGCCAGAGACGGCCACCGGTGCATCGCCACGGACCACTACGGCGTGCGCTGCACCGAGCCGGCCACCGACGTGGACCACATCCGACCCGGTGACGACCACCGAGAGGCCAACCTTCAATCGCTCTGCGGGTGGCATCACCGGGTCAAGTCGTCCAGAGAAGGGGCCGCCGCGCTGGCAGCCGCCAGACGCCGCAACGATCGGCGTTTCCGCAGGACCGAGGATCATCCCGGCCTGCTGTAAGGAGGTGGCGAGTGCCCGGCCCCGTGCCCAATCGAGAGGCGGACCTCGCCCGTCCGCGAGAGCGCAAGGGCAGCGATATCCAGCCCGTCACCAAGGGCGTCATGCGAGACGTGGAAATCCCGGACGGCGACCCCGACTGGCACCCGATCGCCCAGCGCCTGTGGGACTCCTTGAAGAGCTCCGGCCAGTCGGACTTCTACCAGAATTCCGACTGGGCCTTCGCCTTTTCCCTGTGCGAAGACCTGAGCCACTACAAGAACGCCGGTAAGCGGAGCGGCCAGATGCTCCAGACGATCTACTCCGCTTTCGAGCGCCTCCTCGTGTCCGAGGGCGACCGGCGCCGGGTGCGCATCGAGCTGCACGAGCCGGAGCCCGAGGTCCAGTCGGCCGCGGTGCTCGCCATCGCCGACTACAAGAAGGACCTCGGACTCGCCGAGTAACGCCGGGGGTGAGCCGCATGCCGAAGGCCCCCGCCGCACTGACCGAGGAAGAGATCGACGCCCTCGAACCGAGCTTCCTCGGGCCCACGTGGCTGCGGGAGCCGGACGGCTCGTGGACGCTTCCCGAGCACACCATCGGCTGGCAGGTGGCCGGCTGGGCCGCCGAGTACCTCAAGAGCGAGGACGGCGGCCCCTGGCGATTCACCCGCGAGCAACTGCGCTGGGTGCTCTGGTGGTACGCGGTCGACGACACCGGCCGCTTCGTCTACCGCAAGGGTGTGTTGCAGCGGCTCAAGGGCTGGGGCAAGGACCCCTTGCTGGCAGTTGTGGCCCTGGTCGAGTTCGTCGGCCCCAGCCGCTTCTCGCACTGGGACGAGGACGGCCGGCCGGTCGGCGTGCCGCACCCCCAGGCGTGGGTGCAGATCGCGGCCGTCAGCCGCGACCAGACCCGCAACACCATGACGCTGATGCCGAGCCTCATGAGCGACAAGCTCATCGAGACGTACGGCATCAAGGCCGGCGCCGAGCTGATCCGCGCCCACGGCGGACGCCAACGACTTGAGGCGGTGACAAGCAGCTACCGCGCCCTCGAAGGCGCGCGCTCCTTAGTCCACGTTCACCGTTCTCAATGAAACGCACCACTGGGTCACCGGCAATGGCGGCGACCGCATGTACGAAACGATCGACGGAAACGCGACGAAGAAAGATTCGCGCTATCTGGCGATCACCAACGCATATCTTCCCGGCGAGGATTCCGTCGCCGAGCGAATGCGCGAGGCATTCGAGAAGATCCGCGAAGGCCGGGCCTCGGACATCGGGTTCATGTACGACTCGATCGAGGCCCACCCCGCGACCCCGCTGACGCCCGAGGCGATCCGGATCGTCCTGCCGAAGATCCGCGGCGACGCCGTCTGGCTGCGGGTCGAGACGATCCTCCAGTCCATCCTCGACACCACGCTGGCGCCCTCGCGCTCGCGCCGGATGTGGCTGAACCAGATCGTCGCCTCCGAGGACGCCCTCCTCGGCCCGGCCGACTGGGACGTGCTCCGCGACGACGCCAAGGTGCTCAAGCCCGGCGACGAGATCGTGATCGGCTTCGATGGCGGCCTCCGCGACGACAGCACAGCTCTGGTGGCTCTCCGCGTGAGCGACATGACCGCCTTCGTGCTGGGCCTGTGGGAGAAGCCCGACGGCCCGCGCGGCGACGGCTGGGAGGTCCCCCGCGACCTGGTCGACTCGGCGGTGCACGACGCCTTCCGCGTTTTCAACGTCCAGGGCATGTACGCCGACGTCGCGCTCTGGGAGTCCTACATCTCCGAGTGGTCCGACACCTACGGCGAGGGCCTGGCCGTGAAGGCCCCCGGCCGGGACGCGATCGGCTGGGACATGCGCTCCTCGCTCAAGGCCAGCACCCTCGCGCACGAGCGTCTCCTGCGCTCGATCCTCGACCGCAAGCTCCGCCACGACGGCGACCGCGCCTTGCGCCGGCACGCCCTCAACGCGGTGCGCCGCACCAACAACTACGGACTGAGCTTCGGCAAGGAGTCGAAGGACAGCCCCCGCAAGGTCGACCTGTACGCGGCCCTGATGCTCGCGCACGAGTGCCTCGTCGACCTGCGCGCCCGAGGCAAGAAGGTCCGCGTCCGCTCCGGCCGCGGCTTCTTCCTGTGACCCGATGGTAAGAGTGCAACGAAGGCGGTGATTCCCCTGGCCGCCTCCGTCTCTCCTGCCGCGCTCGCGCGGCAGCTCCTCGCCGTCCTGGGCCGCGACGGTGCCCGACTGCGCCGGATCGACGACTACCTCCACGGCCAGCACGACGACCCGTACATGCCGCCGCAGGCCGACGACGAGTACCGGCTGCTGGCCCGGCGAGCGGTGTCCAACTGGATGCCCCTGCTCGTCTCGACGCCCGCCCAGGCCCTGTACGTCGACGCCTTCCGGCCCGGCGAGTCGGGCGGGGGCGTGCCGGCCGCTGCGGACTCCACGACTGTGGAGTGGGAGCACTGGCAGCGCAGTCGGCTCGACGCCCGGCAGGCCGCGGTGTACCGGGGCGCGCTGACGTACGGCCACAGCTTCACGCTGACCGAGCGGGCCCGGAACGGGCAGGTCCGCACGAAGGGCCTGTCCGCGCTGCGGACGGCCGCGCTGTTCGAGGACCCGGCCAATGACGAGACGCCCTTCGCCGCGCTGACGGTCGTGACCTGGCCGATGGGCGACGATCCGGGCCGGGCCCGGCTGTGGGACGCCCGCAACGAGTACGTGGTGCGTTTCCTGTCGCTGGACGACCCGGACAGCGTCACCGTCTCGGACCTGCGGCGGCACGGCGCGAGCGAATGCCCGGTCACCCGCTTCGCCGCCTCCGTCGACCTGGAGGGCCGCACCGTCGGCGTGATCGAGCCGATGATCGCCCTCCAGGACCGCATCAACCAGAGCGTCTTCGACCTGCTCCTCGCGCAGACCTACGGGTCCACGAAGGTGCGGACGGTCTCCGGCATGGCGCCGCCGATCCAGCGCGACCCGGAGACGGGCGAGCCGGTTCTGGACGCGGCCGGCAACCCCGTGCCGCTGCCGATCAACCACAACGCCAAGCGGTTCTTGTTCGCCGAGGACCCGGACGTCCGGTTCGGCTCGCTGGACGAGACCCCGTTGCAGGGCTTCATCGACTCGATCGACATGTCCGTGCGGCACCTGAGTGCCGTCTCCCAGACCCCGCCGCACCATCTCCTGGGCCAGATAGCCAACTTGAGTGCCGAGGCTCTCCTGGCAGCCGAGACGGCCCTGAGTAGGAAGATCGCGGAGTTCCGCGTCGCGTTCGGCGAGTCGTGGGAGAGGGTCTTCCGGCTCGCGGCCGAGCTGTCCGGCAACATCACTTCGGCCGGGGACTACCGGGGCGAGGTCATGTGGCGCGACATGGAGTCCCGCAGCCTCGCGCAGTCCGCCGACGCGCTCGGCAAGCTCCGCGAACAGCTCGGCATCCCGGCCCGCGGCCTGTGGGCCCGCGTGCCCGGAGTCACCCAGACCGAGCTGGAGGACTGGGAGCACAAGGCCGAACAGGACGACTCGGTCGGCCAGTTGGCCAGCGCTCTCAAGCGGGCAACGCCTGAGCCGGCGGCCCGGCCTGCCCCGGTGGCGGCGTGAAGCGGCAGGCCGAAGCCGACCAGGCGGCCCAGGCGTTCCACCTCGCCCTGAGCCAGATCGGCGTCGAGACCACCGCCGAGGCGTTCAAGCTCTGGTCGGAGGTCCCGGCCGCGCAACGCGCGGCTACGGCGTCGGGCTGGCTGCGTCGGGCGATCACGCTGGTGATGGGCCGCAGGCGCATGGCCCGCGACCTGGCCCGCGCCTACTACCGCCTCGCCCGCGCGCTCCAGACCGGTACGACGGTCGCCGACCCGTACCACCCGGAGCCCTCGACGGTGACGCTCGGCGACTTGCGCCGCCAGTTCGCCACCCTGGCCGGCACCTACGAGGCACCCGCCCCGGCCCCGCCCACCGGCGGCTCCGACCGCCTGGACAAGGCTGCCGACCAGCCGATCAGCGAGCAGGCCAGCCGCATCGAAGACGACGCCCGGGAGGCGCTGCAGAACGGTGACGAGCACCAGCTCGACGACCACGCGGAGGACTGGGAGCGCATCCTCGTCGAGGAGCTGGAGGGCCTGCGCGACGAAGAGGAGCGGATCGAGCGGGAGGCGGAGGAGGAACTCCGTACCGTGCTCGACGCGCTCGGCACCCGCAACCTGGACAAGCGGCTGGCGCAGGTCGACGACCAGCAGGCCGCCAAGGACGCGGACCGCCAGCGCGAGGAGGCCCACCGCCAAGCGGCCGCCCAGCAGGCCGGAGCCGCCTCCCGGGTCGCGATGAACGGCGGCCGGTCGGCGATCTGGAACCACACCAGCCGCGACCGCCGGGCTCTCGGGTACGTGCGGCTGTCCCGCACCGGCACCCCGTGCGGCTTCTGCGCGATGTTGATCAGCCGCGGAGTCGCCTACAAGAGCGAGCGGTCCGCCACCTACAAGGACGGCGACCTCTTTCACGACAACTGCCACTGCTACGCGGAGCCGGTCTTCCGCCGCGACCAGTTCGACGGCAGCGGCCTGTTCGAGCTGAACCGGCAGTACCAGGCGCTGTGGCCAGAGGTCACCAAGGGCTACAGCGGCAAGGCCGCGCTGAACGCCTGGCGCCGCTTCCTGCGCGCCCAGCAGCGCGCACACCACCAGGCCGAAGCCCAGGCGGCGCGGCCCCCCGACGACCACAGCCCAGGAGGCGTGACCCGTGTCTGAGCAGAACGACCCGAACGACCAGACCAAGCCCGACGAGCAGCCCCCGCCCGCCCCGTCGCCGGAGGACGAACTTCCCGACTGGGCTCGCAAGGAGCTGTCGAAGGTCCGCACTGAGGCTGCGTCGTATCGCACACGCCTGCGTGACGCTGAGTCGCGGCTGACCGAGGCCAAGAGCACCGAGGAGTTCGAAGCCGCGCTCGCCGAGGTGAAGGCGAAGAACGCCGAGCTGGAGCACTCCCTCGTGGTCGCCCAGGTCGTCCGCCGCTTCGAGCTGCCCGAGGCGCTCGCGGCCCGGCTTCGCGGCACGACCGTCGAGGAGCTGGAGGCCGACGCGAAGGCGCTCCAGTCCTTCCTCGCCCCGCCGGCACCCGAATCCCTGGGCGGCGGCCTGAACCCGTCCGACGAGGACGACGGGGAGATGGACCCGCGCAAGCTCGCTCGCCGCTCCCGGCGCTTCTAGCGCCATGCCCCCTTCCTTCTTCTGACCCCTGTGCCGACCGGCCGGGGGTTTTCTCATGCCCCCGGAGGTAAGCCCTAGTGGCCGTTACTCAGCACCAGGTCATCAAGCCGCAGAAGCTCGTGAACACTGCGGTCGGCATGCTCGAACAGGAGCTCGTCATCCCGCGTCTCTTCCGGCGCGAGGGCATCGACCAGTTCAAGGGCGCCGAGAACGACACCATCAACATGACCGTCGAGGGCATCCTGCCCTTCCGGGACTACGCGTTCCGCAACGACCGGTCCAGCCCGATCCAGTTCGACACCTACGCCGAGCGGAAGATCTCCGTCACCTTCGGCGGCAACGTCTACTCCGCGGTGCAGCTCACCGACGAGCAGTACGATTTCGACCTCGACGGCTGGTCCAAGCTCCTGCGCCCACAGGTCAAGGCCGTGGCTCGCGGTCTCCAGCGCCGGGCCGTGAACATCCTGACCGGCCAGACCTACCAGGTCACCATCGGCAACGCCCAGCAGAACCTTCGCGGCGCGCTGATCGAGGCCCGGCGCGTGCTGAACGCCTTCAACGTGCCGGACGGCGACCGCTACCTCCTGGTCGGCACGCAGTTCGAGTCGGCCCTGCTCAACGACGACAAGCTGAACCTCGCTCAGAACGTCGGCGAAAACGCCGCCGAGTCGGCCCTGCGCACCGCGACCCTGGGCCAGCGGTTCGGCTTCAACATCATCGTCGACCAGACCATCCCGGCCGACACCGCGTACGCCTTCGCGTCCAGCGCCTTCGTCTTCGTGACCGGCGCCCCGGCGGTGCCGCAGTCCGTCCCGTACGGCGCCACCACCTCGTTCGAGGGAATCGCCGCCCGATGGGTCCGCGACTACGACCCCACCTACATGATGGACCGCTCCGTCGTGAACACCTACGCCGGTTTCCGGTCGGTGACCGACGTCCTCGTGGGCTGGGACGGCGCGAACAACAAGGAGAAGATCAGCGCCTCCGAGTACTTCGTGCGTGGCATCCAGCTGAAGCTCGACGCGAAGTCCGACTACCCGGCCGCCGCGTCCGAGCTGGCCACCATCACCGGTGTCTCCGACGCCCAGGTGTGGACCCCCGCCGGCTACAAGGCTGAGACCGACCCGGCCAACGTCTAACCCCCCGAATGCAGGGGCCAGCCCGCTTGAGCTGGCCCCTGTCGGGCCCTGCCCGAAAGGAGGCTCGCCATGGCCTACGCCACTGTCGACGAGCTCAAGGGCCGCCTCGACTGGGAGCTCGACGAGGACGAACTGCGCATCGCCGCTGCGGCGCTGGTAGACGCGTCGGACCTGGCGGCCGAGTACGGCCGGGACTGGCCGGCCGACAAGGCGCCCCGCCTGGTGAAGACCCTCGTCCTCAAGGCCGCGGCCCGCTACCTACGCAACCCCGGCGGCTACACCCAGTCCCGCGCTGGCGACGAGACGCTGGCCTGGTCGGACATCGGCCGGGACGCCGGAACCGTCTACTTCACCCGCGAGGAGATCCGCCTCCTGGCCGAGCTCGGCGGACGCAAGCCCGGCCTGTCCAGCGTGGCCATCAGCGCCTGGGACTCCAAGATCCGCCCCGGCGCGGGCGGCCTCGTCCCCGTCAGCTACGGCGGGGACCGCTTCCCCCTCTTCTCCGACGATCGGGGGCCCTGGTGAGCGTGCAGCGCCGACGCGGCCAGAAGGCTCGGATCTGGAAGACCACCACGGTCACGGACAAACGCGGCAACCAAGTCCTCGTCGCGGACGGCGACGGGCCGCACGAGGTGCGGGCAGCCTTCATCCCCCAGCGGTCCTCGAAGGCCGAAGTGCCCGGCCAGCAGCAGATCAACATCGTCCGCATGCTCGTCGACCCCGCCCTGACCGACGTGACCCTGTGGTCCCGCGTGGAGTTCGACGGCCGGCAGTGGGACATCGTCTCCCCGCCCGCCTACCACCACGGATCGCGCCGCACCCGGCACTGGGGCATCGACATCCGGGAGCGCCCCTGATGGCCTACCTCTACGCCAGCGTGCGCGGCCGGAAGTTCGAGAAAGCCCTCGCCCTGAACGAAGGGGTGCAGGCCGCCCTGGAGGCCAAGGCGTTCGAGATCGGCGTCCGGGCCGAGGAGCTCCTCATGGCCCACCGCGCCGAGGGCATCGCGCACATCGAGCTCGACGAAGGCGACGTCGACAAGTACGTCATCCTCGTCGACTCGAACACCTCCAACCGGCCCGAGACCCCCACCGAGAGCTACGCGAACTCCGCGGCCTCGATCGAATTCGGCCGCTCCGGCTACACCGCCGTCCGCAAGGATAAGTTCGGCAACGAGTTCGAGGTCCAGGTCGGAGCCATGGAGGGCCTGTTCATCCTCACCCGGGCCTCCAACCTGCCCAAGAAGCGGCGCCCGCGCGTGAAGGTCCCCAACGAGAAGGCGAGACGCAAACCGTAGTGGCCGGCCTTCCCGACCAGATCAAGGCACTCGCCGAACTCTCCCCCGTCGAAGACCTGATGCTCGCCGTCCTGCGCGAGGGCCTGCCCGGCATCCGGGTGCAGTCCCTGATCGCCAAGGACCAGAAGTTCCCCCTCGTGCTCGTCCGCCGCGCTCCCACCTTCGGCGAGTGGAACGGCGACACCCGCTTCGTGGACTCCGCCCTCGTCACGATCCACACCTTCTGCGAAGACCCCGACGGCGACGAGGACGCGGCAATCCTCGCCGAAGCCGTCCGCGTCGTGCTCCGCGACGCATGGCTCCGCCAGAAGGTCATCCCCGGCCGAGGCCACATCACCCGCGCGGAGATCAACTCCGCGCCCCGCCGGGCAACCGACTGGGCGACCTCGACCGGGCCCGTGCAGTACGCCGACCTCCCGGTGGGGGTTTGGCGGTACGAGACCACATACCAGATCGAGATCCGGCGCCCGCGGAGCCGCCCTTAAGCCCAACCATCCCCCTGAGTAAGGAGCTTCGCTCTTGCCCATCAACGACGACGCCACACTGGTCGTCGGCTCCGGAAACTTTTTGACCGCACCGCCCGGCACGCCGATCCCCACCGACCTGCTCGCCCCCACCTCCCCCTGGGACACCGTCGGGCACACCAGCCTCGAAGACATCTTCGGAATCAGCAGCGAAGGCGGCGACGCCACCGTCATCGGCACCTTGCAGAACAAGAACCTGCGGACCAAGTACGGCGCTCGCACCGAGACGATGGCGCTGACCCTCCAGCAGTTCGACGTGGCGGGCCTGCGCCTCTTCTACGGCTCGAACGCGCCGCTCCTGCCCGACGGGAGCGTGGGCGTCCCGACCGACCCAGTCCCGACCGTGGCCGCGTTCCTCGCCCTGTTCATCGACGGCACCCACCACTTCGCCTTCTACGCCCCAAAGGCAGAGATCTACCGGGCCGATGACCTGTCCCTGTCGGACACCGAGTCCCTGGCCGGCCTGCCGATCGGCGTGAAGCCCATGGCCTACGGCTCCAACGCCTGGACGTACGCGGTGACCCCGCTCGGCGCGACCAGCCTGCCCGCGACCGGCGCGACCGCCGGAACCCCCGGCGGCTTCACCCCGACCGGCGCCATCACCCCGGCCAACCTGGCGGCCATGTCCGGCGTCGTCGCCAGCCCGGCCACGGCGTGGACCACCGGCAAGCACGTCCTCCTCGGCGACGCCTCCAAGGCGTACTGGAACGGCACCGCGTGGACTGCCGGCCAGGCCCCCTGATCCTCCCCCTCCCCTCTCCCTGACTCACCCCGGAGGTCACAACCCCCTTGGCCAGCTACACCCTTGACGACATCCGCGCCGCTGCGGACGCCAAGTACGCCTCGACCGACATCGACCTCGGCACCGGCGACGTCGTCCACCTGATCAACCCGCTCCGCCTGTCGAAGGCCAGCCGCGACAAGCTCCATGAGCTCCAGGACCAGCTCGAAGCGGACAACGCCGATCAGCAGGTCCTCCTGGAGGACGCCATCCGCCTGGTGTCCGACAACGGCCAGAAGGCCGACGCACTCCTGGCCGCGATCGGCGGCGACCTCGCGGTACTCGCCCAGATCTTCGAGACCTACGGCGCGAGCACCCAGGTGGGGGAAGCCTCGGCCTCTGCCGCCTGATCGACGAGTACGGAGAGGGGCTGTACCCCGACCTGTGGTTCCACTACGGCATCGACCTCGGTGACGTGATCGCAGGCCGGGGGCCAAGCCCCGCTCTGGTGCTCCTGCTCGCGCAGAGGCTCCCCGACACCTCCCTGACCGTCGCCCTCGCCTCCGGCGGCCGAGACTTCTTCGGCTGGGGCGTCGACCGCTACCTGAGCGCCGATCTCTTCGACGCGATCAACAGCAACACGAGGGCCACCGGCAACTGGGCCAAGGGCAAGGCGCCCAAGATTCCCCCCTGGCCCCGCCCCACCGCAAAGGCCAAGACGGCACCGGCCAAGAAGCACGTCTCCGTCGCGGGGATCTACCAGCAGTTCACCCGGAGGTGACGCATGCCCGCAGGGCAGGTGATCGGCCGCGTCTCGGTCAAGGTCCTCCCGGACACCGACGACTTCCGGGCCAAGGCCCAAGTGCAGCTCGACCGGATCGAGAAGCAGCTCAAGGTCATCGTCGGCGCGAAGATCGACGCCACCGGACTCCAGCGGGATCTGATCACCCAGATCCGCGAGGTCAACGCCAAGAACAAGACGACCGACGCGCGCAAGGTCCGCTTCTATACGACGATCGACTCCACCGGGATGAGTCGCGCCATCCAGCAGGCGGTCCGCGATCTCCAGGCCCGCGCCCGCGACCGGAAGATCAAGTTCCGGGCCGACGATGTCGAGGTCAGCGGTGACGTCAAGCTGGAGCTCGACCAGGGCAACCTCGACAAGATCAAGCACGACCTTGAGCACTGGCGGGACAAGGTCTCCCCGCTCAAGGTCGAGGTCAAGCTCGACATCGCCAATGGCACGGGCGCCGCGATCTCGGCCCGGCTCCAGGTCCTCACCCGGCCCCGCACGGTGCCGATCCTGCCCGAGCTGGACAACGCCTCGGTAGCCAAGGTCGGCGCCGCTCTCGCGGCCCTGTCGGGCGCCCGGGTGCTCACGAACATCTTCGAGGACCTCGGCAACATGATCCGGAACCTGGACAAGTCCGTTCCGATCATCGGCTCCCTGGCGCTGGCGATTGCCGGCCTCGCCGGATGGGGCCTGTCGGCCGCGTCGAACCTCGCCGCGCTGAGTGCGTCGCTGGCCCAGATCGGCCCGGCCGCGCTCCTGCTGCCCGGCCTGCTCGGCGGGATGGCGGTCGGCATCGGCGTCACGATCGCCGCCTTCAAGGACTTCAACAAGGTCCTGCCGGAGGTCAAGTCCGCCCTGTCCGGGCTCCAGGACACGATCAGCAAGAACTTCTGGGACCAGGCCGCCAAGCCGATCCGCGAGCTGGTCGACGGCCTCCTCCCGAAGTTCACCGCGGGCCTGGCCCAGACGGCGACCCAGATCGGCGGGTTCTTCGGCGGCCTGGCCGCCGGCCTCCAGGGCGCGCTCGACCCGGCGTTGAACCAGATGTTCACCGACCTCGCCGGGTCGATCACCATCGCCACCTCCGGCACCGGGGCGTTCGCGAACATCATCGCCACCCTGGGCAAGGTCGGCACGAGCTACCTGCCCGCGCTGGCGCAGTGGTTCGTCAACATCTCGACGCGTTTCTCGGACTTCCTCTCGGCGGCCGAAAGCGACGGTCGGCTCGCCACCTGGATCACGACGGCGATCCAGAACGTCAAGGACCTCGGCTCGGTCTTGTTCAACCTCGGCGGCATCCTGGCCGGTGTCGGTCGCGCCGCCCAGGAGGCGGGCGGTTCCACGCTGGGGATGCTGGCCGGCACGCTGGAGCACATCCACGCCATCGTGGACAGCCCCGGCTTCCAGGCCGGGCTGGTCGGCACGTTCAAGGCCGCCCACGAGGCGATGGCCAACCTGGCCTCCGGGTCAGGGCCTGCAGTCAAGGGCTTGTTCACCGAGCTCGCGCAGCTTGCAGAAACGATTCTGCCGCAGGTCGGCACGATCCTGGGCACGGTCATCGGCTCCATCGCCTCGGCGCTGTCTCAGCCCGCGGTGACTGGCGGCATCACCCTGCTGTTCTCCGGCATCGAGGCTGCCGTCCAGGCGCTCGCTCCGGCGATGGCCCCGCTCGGCCAGGCGCTCGGCGCCCTGATGGGCGTTGTCGCGCAGTTCATGCTCGTCCTCGGGCCGCTGGTCTCGGCCGCCCTGGTGCCGCTCGCGAACGCGTTCACCGCGCTCGCCCCGTCGATCACTCCGATCATCGCCCTGCTGGGCGGCGCCCTCACCAGCGCGATCCAGCAGCTCGCGCCGATCATCACCCAGCTCGTCCCGATAGTCGGCCAGCTCCTGTCGGCCGCGTTCCAGGCGCTGTCGGTGATCCTGCCGCCCATCGCCCAGGTCTTCACCGTCATCCTCGCGGCGGTCGCACCGCTGGTCGAGCAGCTCGTCACCGCGCTGGCGCCGATCCTGGGGGTGCTGGCCGGGCTGATCTCGACGGTCCTCACCGCGCTGACGCCGGTCGTCACAGTCCTGCTCCAGATCGTCACGGCGGTCATCACTCCGCTCCTGCCGATGCTCCAGCAGGTTATCGCGGAGTTCCTGCCCAAGCTCGGCGAGGCATTCGCGCGGGTGGCCGAGGCGATCCAGCCGTTCCTTCAAGCTCTGTTGGCGATCGTCAACTTCCTGATGCCGGTCCTGGTGCCGATCATCCAGTTCGTCATCGAGATCCTGGCGAACTCCCTGGTCAACGCGATCAATGGCGTCGGCCTGGTGCTCGAAGGTCTCAAGGAAGTCTTCGTCGGTGTCTGGAACTTCATCAAGGGGTTCTTCGAGATCTGGTGGGGCCTGTTCAAGGGCCTGTTCACCGGCAACTGGGACACCTTCAAGCGCGGCTGGTCGGATCTGTGGAATGGCATCTGCTCGTTCGTGAAGGGCATCTGGGACACGATCCTCGGCGCGATCGAGGTCGTACTCAACGTCGGCATCATCGGCCTGGTCGGCAAGGGCCTCAAGGCCGTTGGCGGCGTCGCGAAGGCTGGCTGGGAAGCCGTGTCGACGCTGTTCAAGGACGCCTGGACCGGCCTGGGGACGGCCGTCTCCGAGGGCATCTCGGCGGTCGTCACGTTCATGAAGGAGCTGCCCGGCAAGGCTCTTGAGGCGTTGGGCGACATCGGGTCCAAGCTGCTGGAGGCGGGCAAGTCCCTGATCAAGGGCTTCATCGCCGGTATCGGCTCGATGTTCGGCGACGTGAAGAAGAAGCTCGGGGATCTGACCAGCAGCCTCACCGACTGGAAGGGGCCCGAGACCCTCGACCGCGTCCTGCTGACCAATGCCGGCCAGCTCGTGATCGAGGGCTTCATCCGTGGACTTGAGTCCCGTTACGACGCCGTACGCCACTCCCTCAAGGGGCTGACCGACGACGTGGCCGGCACCCAGTTCGACTCCCCGACCATCGGTCAACTCCGCGCCGCGCGCGGGGTCTACGCCTCCGCAGCAAACGGGCTCGCCGGGGCGGCGGCGGGCGGCGGCGTCACCAAGGTCCTCAACTACTACGCCGCTCCCGGCAGCTCCCTGAGCGCGGAAGAGGACCTGTTCACGGCCGCTGGCCGGGCAAGGATGGTGGGCTGGTGATCCGACTCCAACTGGAGAGTCCGCTGGACGTCCTGAACCTCAACGAGGTGCAGGAGAAGGGCACGGGCTTGCAGGCCCTGACGGGCATGACCGGTGTCGGCCTGCCGCCCGTGTCCGTCCAGTGGCTGGAGGGAGCCGGGGACGGCTCGGTCTACCGGGGCAAGCGCGTCCTGTCCCGCGAGATCGACCTGCCGCTCGACATCGTCGGCCGGGACCGCGAGCACCTGGCGGAGCTGTTGTCCCGCCTCGCCCTGGTCCTGGCCGAGCCCTGCACCCTCGCCGTGGTCAACGACGACGGGTCGCGGTGGACGACCGAGGTGGTCCGCACCGGCGGGGGCGATGTGACGTACGGGCAGGGCACGACCGGGGAGCGCGACCTACAGACAGTCGTCACCCTCCGCGCGTCCGACCCCTACTTCACCTCGTCCGAAGCCTCCTCGCAGGTGATCGGAGGCGACACCAAGACCGGCTCGTTCCTGTCAAGCATGGTGTCCCTGCCGGTTGCCGCCTCCCAGGCGATTGGCTCGATCACCCTGGAG
The DNA here is from genome assembly GCF_043202455.1 of Kitasatospora sp. NPDC048194. Classification (NCBI taxonomy): domain Bacteria; kingdom Bacillati; phylum Actinomycetota; class Actinomycetes; order Kitasatosporales; family Streptomycetaceae; genus Kitasatospora; species Kitasatospora sp. NPDC048194. Next base: position 97,869 of record NZ_JBIDAK010000001.1, on the reverse strand, counting down.
AACACGGGCGACGCGGTCGCCTACCCCGTGTGGGAGATCCACGGCCCCGGCCACGCGTTCCAAGCCGTTTCCCCCGACAAGGAGACGATCACGTGGAACGGCACCCTCGCAGCCGGTGAGGTGCTCACCCTCGACGCCCGCACGGGCACGGTCGTCGACCAGACCGGAGCCAACCGGTATGCGGACCTCGGCCCGGCCCCACGTTTCTGGAGCATCCGGCCGGGCCTGTCCACAGCGACTGCCCAACTCCTCGGCGTCACGGCTGACTCGAAGGTCATCTGCTCATGGCGGGCTCGGAAGTGGATGGTGATCTGAGTGAAGCTCAGTGACCTCACGGTCGAGGTCCGGGACAAGACCCTCGCCCGGCAGGGCATCATCCGCCCCGAGGAACTCGTCCTGGAGATCCAGGAGACGTTCAACAACGTCGGGACCTGGAAGCTGAGTCTGGCCGCCGAGCACCCGCTCACCCCGGTCCTGCGGACGCCCGGCTCCGGCCTGGTGGTCACCGGCCCGACTGACGTGCTGATCTCCGGCCCGACGGTGAAGCCCGAGTTCGCCTCCACCCCGGAGGACCCGGCGGGCACCGTCACCTTCGAGGGCGTGTCCGACAGCGTCGCACTCATGGACATGTTGGCCCTGCCCGAGCCGTCCAACCCGGACATGGCCAGCCAGCGCCAGGCTCACGACACCCGCACGGGCCCGGCCGAGAGCGTCATGCACGCCTACGTCAACGCCAACCTCGGCCCGGCCGCACCGGCCCCGAGGCGCCGAGTCGGGCTGACGATGGGCACCAACCTGGGCCGCGGACCCGCCGTCTCCAAGAGCGCCCGCTTCCCGGTGCTCGGCAGCCTCCTGACCGAGATCGCCGTCGTCGCCAGCCTGGGCTTTCGCATCGTCCAGCGCGGCAGCGGCCTGGTCTTCGAGACGTACCAGATCGTTGACCGCAGTCGGCAGGTCCGCCTCGACGTGCGCAACCGCACGCTCTCCGGCCAGCGCGTGGCCATCTCGCCTCCAGGCGCGACCAGAGTTCTCGTCGCGGGCCAGGGCGACCTCACCGCGCGGCAGTTCCTCGCCGTGGACACCCCGGCCTCGATCGCGGCCGAGGCCGACTGGGCCAGGCGGATCGAGCGGTTCGTCGACCAGCGCAACACCAACGACTGGACGGAGCTCCAGCAGGCCGGCAACGAGGTGATGGCCAAGGAAGGTTTCACCTCCGTCGCGGTCCAGGCCGTACCAGTCGAGGACTCCGCGATGCGGTTCGGTATCGACTGGTACCTCGGCGATCAGGTCGGCGTCGTCGTCGAGGACCAGGAGCTCGTCTCCACCGTCACCGGCATGGTCCTCAAGGCCAACGCCGACGGCTACAAGGTCGGCGCCCTGCTCGGCGACCCGGCCGGGTTCGACGTCAGGACCGCGCTAACCCGACGTGTCCAGACCACCGAGACCCGCGTCTCCGCGCTGGAGCGCACGGCCGAAGGCGGCAGCTCGGACAACCAGATCATGTCGCTGATGGGAGTGTGGTGACCACGTGGCGGCAACGCCGAAGAACTTCTTCCGGGGGCCACTGCCCTCCGCCCTGACCTCCGTCTACACGGTGCCGGCCGGGGCCTCGGCGATCGTCACGAACATCGTCGCCACCAACCCGACCGGCTCGGCCGCGAGCGTCGCCGTCAAGCTCGGCGGCGTCTACGCGCTGGCCAACGTCGGCATCGCACCCAACGGCGTGCTCACCGTCGAGATGAGCCAGGTGCTCAACCCCGGAGACAAGATCGAAGTGCAGGGCAACGCACAGGCCGCCCCCGCACACATCAGCGGAGTGGAGGCCACTTAATGGGACTCAGCATCTTCCCGTCCCCGGCGGACTCCGGCGTCGTCGGGCCGACCGGAGCCACCGGTCCGCAGGGGCCCGCCGGTCCAGCCGGCGCGACAGGCGCAACCGGGGCCAAGGGCGCGACCGGAGCCACGGGCGCAACGGGACCTGCCGGGGCCCCCGGCAGCAAGATCCTTACCGGGACGGCAGTCCCCGATCCGACCGTCGGGGCGGACGGCGACTTCTACGTCCAGCCCGAGTCGACGACCCTCTTCGGTGTCACCAGCAACTCGGCCACCCACTGGCAGCGGGCCGCTGGCGCCTGGGCCAAGGTAGGCGACATCGTTCGCGGCGCGGCCTTCTACCTCAACAGCGGAACCACGTCGAGCACGGGCACGAAGCCGGGCGACATGCTCCTCCGCACCGACACCTATGACCTATACCAGCGAGGCGCCTCCGGCTGGGGCTCGCCGGTCGGCAACCTCAAGGGACCGCCCGGCGCAACCGGCGCGACGGGCGCAACCGGCGCGACCGGCCCGGCTGGTGCCACCGGGCCGCAGGGTGCCCCCGGCCCCACCGGGGCAACCGGGCCCCAGGGGCCGAAGGGCGACCCGGGCGCCAACGGCCTCATCACCTCCGTGAACGGCAAGAGCGCGGCCAGCATCACCCTCACCGCGGCCGATGTCGGCGCCATCCCGAAGACCGGCGGTTCGGTCAGCGGCGACGTGCGGTTCGACTCCCCGACCCCTACTTACCGGACGCTGTCGTTCGCCACCAACAACGTGACCAGGTGGGAGTACCAGGTCGACAACTCGGCCGAGAGCGGCGCTGACGCTGGCTCGGACTTCGAGCTGAGCGCGTGGACGGACGCCGGCGCCTGGAAGGCGTCCATGCTCTTCGGCAAGCGGTCGACGGCCAGCCTGGGCGTGGGCACGAGCTCCCTCGCTTCGGGGGCCCGGCTGACCGTGGCCGGCGCGACGGCTCTGCGCAACGCGGCGTCGGCTCCGGCTGCCGCAGCGAGCACGGCCATCCTCTACTCCGAGAACGGCGTGCTGAAGGTCCGCCAGGCCGACGGCAAGATCCTCGTGCCGGGCGACGCCACGCTCGACGCGACGGGCAAGATCCCTCTCGCGAACCTCCCGGAGCAGTGGACGCCCGCCGACCACGGGCTGACCTCGTGGGCCTACGACCCGGCCGTGAGCTTCTCCGCTGGCCGTTACCCCGGCTCGGGCACCGTCCGCGTCACGGCCGTCGCGGTCCGGCAGGCGACCACGATCAACAAGATCGTGTGGCACTACTGCGGTTTCGCGGGCGGCCTCCAGGCCGGGTCGTGGGCGGCGATCTACGACGTGAACGGGAACCTGGTCGCCCAAGCCGGAGACATCTCCGGCGCCGCCAAGCCGCCGGTCGTGAGCAACTCCGGCGGAGTCACCGTGTCCGTGCCGCTGATCTCGCCATGGGCAGCGTCGCCGGGCACGTATTACGTCACCTGGCGCTACCTCTACAACACCTCGACCAACGACGGGCCGATGATGCTCCAACTGGAGAACAGCGGAGCCGCGCCCCCGAACTACTTCGGCCTGACGACCGTCCGGCGCTTCGGCTCGTACTCCACGATCAGCGCCACCTCGCCGCCGTCCTCGATCTCGATCGGGGCCATGGAGAACGGCTCGAACCGCTTCTGGGCCGCGCTGGCGGCCTGACTATCCGACGTGCAGCCTCCGCCGATGCGGGGGCTCTTCTGTTTCCAGGGAGAAACCCGCAGCGTGGCAACCAGCTCCTACCCGTTCGACGGCCAGGCGACGACCGAGACCGACTTCAGCCGCCTCTTCCGCGAGCTCCAGGACTCGGGCGTGGCCGGCACCGCCACCGGCCTCGACCTCAAGGTCACGGCCGACGGCTCCGCCATGAAGGTCTCCGTCCAGCCCGGCTTTGCTCTGGTGCGAGGCCACGCCTTCCTGTCGACCGCGATCGAGGCCCTCACCATCGCGACGGCCGACACCGCAGCCCGCACCGACCGCGTCGTCCTCCGCCTCAACCCGACGCTCAACAGCATCACCCTGGCCGTCCTCAAGGGCACGCCCGGAGGCAGCGCGCCCGCGCTCACCCAGACCGACACCGACCTCTACGAGGTCTCGCTCGGCCTGGTCACGGTCGCGGCGTCGGCCACCAACATCGCGCTGTCCGCGGTGACCGACGACCGGTCCTTTCTGGGCACGCGGGTCGGCACCTGGACCACCGCGACCCGCCCGGCGAACCCCCGCGTCGGCAAGCTCGGCCTGAACCGCACGACCAGCAAGTGGGAGTACTGGGACGGTGCGGCCTGGACCGACCTGGCACCGGTCGTCTCGTGGACCAGCGTCACCAACAAGCCGGCTACGTTCCCCCCGAGCACCCACACCCATACCGTCGACTACAACGACATCGTCAACAAGCCGGGCAGCTTCAACCCAACCTGGCATCAGCACTGGTGGGACCAGCTCCTCGGCGTCCCGGGCGAGTTCCCGCCGTCCTGGCACCAGCACTGGTGGGACCAGATCCTCGGCAGGCCGGGTCAGTTCCCTCCGACCGACCACTGGCACGGCCAGTACCTGGAGTCCTGGGGCACGATCAACCGCGCCAACGGCAGTGACAGGCCGCACAGTTACACCCCTGCGGGCGGCACCTGGTACGCGGTGTGGGTCGACGGAAACCACAACTTCTGCCGCAACACCTCCTCGATCCGGTTCAAGGAGAACGTCCGCGACATCCGGATCAACCCGGCAGACGTCCTCTCCCTACGACCGCGCGTCTACGACCGCAAGCCGACGACCGACGAGGACGGCAACGTCACCGAGGGCCGCAAGAACGAGTACGGCCTGATCGCTGAAGAGGTCGCCCAGACCCTCCCGGAGATCGTCGTCCACGACGAGGACGGCCAGATCGACAGCGTCCGCTACGACCTTCTCGGCGTGGCCCTGCTGCCCGTCGTCCAGGACCAGGCCCTCCGCCTCGCCGCTCTGGAGGCGCGGATCGAGGAGCTTGCGCGTGACCGTTGAGCCCTCCGTCCAGGTCGCGATGGTGTCGGCCGGCGGGGCGATCACCGCCGCACTCGTCGGCGTCCTGGTCGAGCTCGTTCGCCGCCAAGGCGCCACGATCGCCGAGGTCCGCGAGCACGCCCAGGAAGCCCGCGAGCAGGTCGCCAACTCCCACGGCACCAACCTCCGCGACGACGTCGACAGGGTGATCGAGGGCCTCGGCCGCGTCCTGGACGGCCAGGAACGGCACAGCGAGGAACTGGCAAGCCTGCGCCGGGAGATCGCCCACGAGCGGGCCGAGCGCCTGGCCGTCGCCGAACGCCTCGACTCCCACCTGAACCACCCCAACTGACTTCCGCAGCCCGCCCCTTCGGGCGGCCAGCGGCACTCCCCCAGCCCCCTGACGCTCACCGCGCCGGGGGCTTTCCCATGCCTGGAGGCACACCCTGAGCGTCAACATCATCTCCCGTGGTTCCTGGGGCGCCAAGCCGTGGACCAGCGGCGTCGCCAGCGTCCCGCTGTCCGAGCGCACCGAGTTCTACATCCACTACGACGGCGGCACCCCGATCACCCGCACCGGCAACTCGATCCCGCAGGCGATCGAGCGCGAGCACCTGAACAACGGGTGGAGCGGCATCGGCTACAGCTTCGTCGTCGACCAGGCCGGCAACATCTACGAGGGCCGTGGCTGGAACCTCCAGGGCGCGCACTGCCCGTCGCACAACCGCTCCGCGTTCGGCGTGCAGATCGCCATCGGCGGCGACCAGGCCCCCTCGGACGCGGCCCTCCGCAGCGCTCGGGCCCTGTACGACGAGGCGTGCGCGAAGACCGGCCGCCAGCTTTCCAAGCACGGCCACCGGGACGGCTTTGCCACCGAGTGCCCGGGTGGCCGCCTGTACGCCTGGGTGCAGGCCGGCATGCCCGCCCCCGGCGGTGGCGCCGGCGGCGGTGGCGGGACCGTGGCCCTGGACCCGGCGGTCAAGCCCGGCGTCAACCACCCGCAGGTCCGCCTGCTCCAAAAGCTCCTGATCAAGGCCGGTTACGGCCCGATCCCGGGCGCCGTCACCGACTACTACGGCACCAACACCCAGGCGGCAGTGGCCCGATTCCACGACCGCCACCCCGAGTTCAAGTCCGCAGGCGTCACGCACGACGTCGCTATCGGAGCCCGCGGCTTCGCGGTTCTCCAGCAGGAGGCTGGCCGATGAGCAAGCACCAGATCCCCGGCGCCAAGCCGATCACCTTCCTGAGCCTTCTGCCCGTCCGCTACCGGACTCGCGTCGGCGCGATCCTCGCCCTCGTCGGCGTGGTCGTGTCCGCTCTCGCGGTCGCGTACGCGGACCGGCCGGAGATCGCCCTGGCCGTCCAGGTCCTGACCGCGCTTGGCGTGGTCGCCCCGGACGAGCCTGGCGAGGACGAGTAACCCAACAGGCCCCACCGCTTCGCCGGTGGGGCCTGTTCTCGTTTCAACTACGTGCGCTTGAGCGCTTCAATCTCCTCGACCGTCAGTGTCTTGGTCGGGCCCCGCCGCTGGCGCGCCGTCGCCTTCTTCGCGGGCGCCTTCCCCGCGGCGACCTTGGGGGTCACCACGTCGGCCGGGGCCTGCGGGAGGATCGACGACTCTCCGGCCATCGCCTCTTCGATGGGGCGCGCATGCTCCTCGCACAGGTCCCGCTCCACCACGCGTTCGCCCTCTGTAAGGGTGTAACTACGGATGGGTCGCTTGACGTCCCTGCACTTGTCGCAGACCCTAACCTTCACGTGGACCTCAACCATGACCCCCACAACCTCTCGACGGCTTGACTGGTTCAACTCTTACATGCAAATGTAGAGGTTGAGTGCGCGACATGGAACTGCGTCGCGCGGGGGGTCGCAGACCGAAGGGGATCACATGCCCGCGAAGACTCTCGTCCAGAACGAGCAGGAGGCCATCCGCTGGATCGAAGAGGGTAAGGACTACCAGTGGATCGTCGAGAAGTACCTGGAAAAGTACAAGATCCAGACCACTACCTCGATGTGGGCCACCTTCCGGCACCGCAGGGGCCTGAAGCGGCGCCTCACACGAAACACTGACCTAATTCCCTGGGAGGTCAAGCCCGAACACCGATGGGCTTACCCCGTGGTGATGCTCCGATTCGAAGCGCGACGCCGGGACGGCAAGACACTCAAGCCGGCCGATCAGACCCGACTGGACGCTTGGAAAGCGGATCGCGAGCAGGAAAACACCGTCGTGTATTACGATCCGCACACCGAAGACGGGTTCTTCTATGTGCCGCGCGAGCCTTCCGACACCGACCTCGTTCGAGTTCCGAAAGTCGACAATTAGGTCGATAACGGCGTCGCCTAACAAGGGCCCTTCGGGGCCCTTTCTGCTACCCCGGAACAGCCCGCGCACGGGCGCCGTTCCAGTGGCCGATACAGGTCCATCGGGCATGGCGAAGCACGGCCTGGAGAGCAGGCAGGAGCCCTCTGCCGCCCCAAAACCACACGTCAGCGCCATGACCACAGTCTTGCAGAGACCACTGACAGCGGACGAGCACTTTTCAGCCACGCCCCCTCGTAGGGAACGGACGAACGCGCCAACGGGGCCGCCGACTGCCACGGGCGCGCGAGGCCGCGCGAGCCATGCGTCACATTCCTCTGAGTTGACCTTTCCCTTACTCAAAGTACAAACTCGAACGAGTGAGAAGCTGGCGCCGTGCACAAGCGTGCCCGGCGATGGGGAGAGGAGCTCTGCGCATGCAGCGCAGCCGCCTGGCGGGTGCCGCCACTGAGCTGAACCATGGTGGTGTATGGCTCCACATTGATGGCAGTTTGCTCGATTTCCATGTGTCGGTTGAACCCGGCCATAAAAAAGATGATCTTCAGTTCGTCCTCGACTTCGCCGAGCGCTGGGGGCTCTCCCTCCTCGACCAGGACGAGTGCGAGCCCGAGATCTTGGACGATGGCCGGATCCGGCTGTATCTGAAGGCCACAGCGTGACCCAGGAGGGCAACTAGGTGCTAGATCTAATCAAACTTCCGGCAAGCCAGGAGGTTCCGCGAGACGGCCATGGACGCCCGCTCGTCGTACCGAAGGCCGGCGGGAAGCCGCGGGCCCTGACCCGCACCACGACGTTCATCGACTGCATCGAGGACAAGTCCGCGCTGACCGCGTGGGGCAAGCGCATGACCCTGGTCGGCGCGGCGCGCAGACCTTCCCTCCTGACGGGTTTGCAAGACTTGGACCCCGGTAGCCGTGAGGGGAAGGCTGCCCTGGATCGCGCCGCCGAGCATGCCGTTCAGGCGGCCGGAGCGAACGACCGCAGGGAAAAGGGCACCCACCTGCACGCCCTTTCGGAACGCGTCGACCGGGGTGAGGAGCTGCCTCCAGGCACACCCGCATGCGACCTGGCCGACATGGCGGCGTACAAGATGGCCACCGCCGACTTCGGCGTGGTGGCCGTCGAGCAGTTCGTGGTCGTCGACGAGCTGGGCGCGGGCGGCACCTTCGACCGGATGCTCAGCTACAGCGGTCCCGGCCCGGACGGCGGGCATGTCGAGGGTCTGTTCATCGGCGACCTGAAAACGGGCAGCGTGGAGTATGGCGGCGTGAAGATGGCTGCTCAGCTCGCGGTGTACTCGCGCGGCGAGCTATACGACCACACGCTGTTCGCGGTGGACAGCCGCGACCGGCAGGCGCTTGCTGCCTGGAAGAAGTCCGCCGTGCCGGCCGCCCTCGCCGCAGCCGCCTACGCGCCGATCCCGGCGGTCAGCCAGGACTGGGGCGTCATCATCCACCTGCCCGCAGGTCGGGCCGAGTGCAGGCTCTACTGGGCCGATCTTCGGCTCGGCTGGGAGGCCGCGCGCCTTGCGCTGGACGTCAGGCGGATGCGGGGGCAGAAGGGTGCGTTGACCGCGTTTCCTTCTGCGGCCTGATTGAGATAGTGTAACTAGCAGAGCGAGGCAGTCAGCTTCGCCCGCGAGAGAGGGTTGTGCGCGTGGCCGACGAGGGCCGTATCACCGTGACCATCAAGTACGGCAAGGGCCACGATGACAGCTGGGCTGTCTTTCGCGGCTCCGCCGAGGTGATCCAGCGAGACATCGTGGACTTCTTCGGCATGGATGGTAAGAGTGTAACTGGGCTGCCGGTGAGCGACCTCGTCGTGGAGGCTGCTCGCGCCGCCCAGGCCACCTCGATGGTCGTCAAGGGCCTGGACGCCCGGATCATCCCGTCGCCGTTGACGCCGACGGCCCCCGTGGTGGCCGTACCGTCCGCCGGGCTGCTGGAGCAGATCGAGCGGTGCGCGACCACGGACGCGCTAAAGGAGCTGTGGGCAACCAACCAGGCTGCGTTCTCCGATCAGGCTGTCATGGATGCCTGGAAGGCCCGCGGCCGGGCTCTGAAGGCGGCAGCGTGATGGGCCGCCGCTTCCTCGTCGCGGCCGTGGCGGTCGCCCTCGCGGTCGGCTCGCTGGCCGCGCCCCAACCGAAGACCCGCAACATTCCCTACGCCGTACACCGGCAGTCTGGAGATACTCAGTGACGTTTGCCCTCGCCACCATGCCGACCGCTAACGGCGGCTGGTTCAAGGCCGCGGACAACCAGGACGCCATCGCGATCCTCCTGGAAGTGCACGGCTTCGAGCGGCAGAGGCCCACCCCCAACGGTCCGAAGGACAGCGCCATCGCTGACGTGACCGTGTTCAAGACCCCCGATCAGCTGAAGAACTGCACCCCCGAGGTCAGCCAGGGCCAGCGGATCGAGCAGACCGTCCTCGCCCGCGACCTCGAAGGTGTCGTCGGCCAGGCGGTGCTGGTGACCGTCACCCAGGTCCCGGCGAAGAAGCCGGGCGCGCACCCCGCGTGGGTGTGGAAGCAGGTCACCGACACCGGCATCAAGAACCAGGTGATCGCCTACGCCGAGCAGCGCGACGCGGCGGTGAAGGCTGCGATGGACGCGGCGCCCGACTTCGACTGACGCACGGCCGGCACGAGGGGGCGGCCTGGTGTCTGTCGCCCCCTCCCCCACCCTGACGATTGGAGCCGAGCAGTGCTCACCCCCGGACGGTCCCTGACCCTCCATGCCGAGGCCGGCCGCGAACTGCCTCGCATCGAAGCCTTCCAGGCGCTCTACAACATCGGCTGCCGCCCCCGGCACGGCGAGGTCATCATGATCGCCGGACGGTCCGGCACCCAGAAGAGCGGGCTCGCCCTGTTCTGGGTCGCGCAGATGAACCGCCCCGCCCTGTACTTCTCGGCCGACATGTCCGCCTTCACCGCCTCCTCGCGCCTGGCGTCGATGGCGACCGGCGACACGACGGAGATGGTCGAGGCCGGCATGGCGGCCGGAGGCCGATACCGCGAGACCTACCTCAACGCCCTGACCGACAGCCGGATCACGTTCAGCTTCGGCTCGCCGATCACCTGGCAGGCCGTTGACGAGGAGCTCGAAGCGCAGATAGAGCTCTGGGATGCCTACCCCGAGATCCTGGTCTTCGACAACCTGATGGACTTCGAGAACGCGGAGTCGGACTACACCGAGCAGATGGCCGTCATGTCGAACCTGACGGAGCTCGCCCGCGCGACCGGCTCGACGGTGATCGTCCTGCACCACGCCTCGGACAAGTCCTGGGAGGCGAAGTCCGACCCATGGGCCCCGCCCAGCCGGGACCAGGTCAAGGGCGGCCTGTCGGAGAAGCCCGAGCTGTCCCTGTCCGTCGCGCTGGACCCGACGAGCCTGGAGTACCGCATCGCGGTGATCAAACAGCGCATGGGCCCGTGTGACCCCACGGCCCGCCGGTACGCCACGCTGCGGTGCCACCCGGAGATCACCAGGTTCTCCGCGCTGGAGCCCCGCCTGTTCCCCGCCCCACAGCCAGCGACCAGCACCTGGTCCCCGCTGGACGCTTTGAAGTGAGGATTGTAAGAGTTGACTGATGTTGCGGCGCGAAACCGCAGGAACAAGCGGCGCGGCGCCACGTGGGAGACCGAGCTCCGCGACGAGCTACGTCGGGCCGGCCTCGACATCGAGCGCCTGCGGCTCACCGGGAAGGACGACGAGGGCGACCACGTCATCCGGCTACGGGAACCGCGTCGGCATCGCTCGTTCCTGGTGGTCGAGGCGAAGAACGCCAAGTTCGAGCCGGGAGCGTTCATTAAGGAGGCCCTGCGCGAGCGCGACGCATTCGCCCGCCATCGGGGTCTCGATCCGGCTGAGGTGGACGTGATTGTGATCGTCCGCCGCAGGGGCGCGAGCTGGCGTGACGCCTACGTGCTCTCGACCCTGGCCGAGTACTTCGATCTCCCGCCGGAGGCCGCGGCATGAGGCAGTTCGAGGAGATCGCCGAGCACCGCCGGATCGAGCGCGAGCTCGCCGAGCTGCTGGCCGACACCGAGCCCAGCGGCCTCGACGAGCTGGGCTGGGACGCCGTCAGCGAGCACTTCCGAGGTCGGCGGATCGCTTGATCGAACCCGAAGTTCTGGGCTTCGACGCATTCCTCGATGTCCTCAACGACCCCGAGTTCGACGGCCCGGAGCTCTTCGAGTTCGAGGAGTACTTCGAGGTCCACATGAACGACCTGGACGAATGGATGCTCCCGTGAGATTTGCGCCCATCGACCGGCACGACCGGGACGACGCGGACGAGCAGAAGCCCACGCTCGAAGCCGCCTTCGACCACTACGGCGTCGAGTACAACCCGCAGCGGTCGATCGGCATGGCGCCCTGCCCGCTGCACGAGGATGGCACCCCGTCCCTCTCGTACAACACCGACCGCCAGGTGTGGAAGTGCCACTCCTGCGGCCAGGGCGGGGATTCCTACAGCTTGATCATGATGAAGGAGAGCACGGACTTTGTCGGAGCGCGAGCCCTTGCGGCCTCTGTCGCCCTCGCAACGCGAGACGCTGGAGGAGGCGACGGCCTCCTATCAGGCAGCGCTTACGGGGGACGCCGAGCGCTACCTGGCCGCTCGCGGGATCGGGCGGGCCGAGCTGGATACGTTCCGGCTTGGCGTCGTCGCTGAGCCCCACCCGGGCCACGCCCGCTACCAGGGCATGCTGGCGATCCCCTACCTCGGTCACGATGGCCGCCCGCTGACGATCCGCTTCCGCTGCCTGGAAGAGCACAACCATCGCGACTATGGGCACGGCAAGTACAACACCGTGCCGGACGACCCGCCGCGCATGTACGGCGTCGACTCGATCCACCAGGCCGTGGACGAGATCCACCTCACCGAGGGCGAGCTCGACCGGATCATCCTCCGCAAGATCGGCCTCCACGCCGTGGCCGCCCCCGGCTCCGAGATGTTCTTCCCCCGACACCGCCGGATGCTCGCCGGATTCAGCCGCGTCTGGGTCTGGGGCGACCCGGACGACGCGGGCGCCAAGTTCACCAACAAGGTCTGCCGGTACCTGCGCTCCGCCAAGGGCGTGCGCCTGCGCGTCGGCGACGTGACCGAGACCTACCTGCACGGGGGCGCCCAGTCGCTCCACGACCTGATCGACGAGGAGAAGTCGAAGTGACCGAGACCACCACCGCGAAGAAGACCACCGCCCGCCGCGTGCAGCCGAAGCCGGACCTGCTCCACCTGGCGATGACCGAGGCCCGAGCCGAGGCCCGCACCCTCGCCGACCTCCCGAAGGAGCTGATCGGCGGCCAGCACCCGCACCGCGCGGCCGAGATCTACCGCAGCCGCGGTGGCGACTGGGACCTGATCAACAAGCGGCGCGAAGCGGTCGGCACCGGAGGCGTGGACGGCCTGATCGTCCAGGCCGCCTTCGAGGCGTTCAGCACCCAGGAGCCCGCCAAGGTCCGCGAGGGTCTGGTCCGCCTGGCCGCCCTCGCCGGGGCCGCCGTCGAGGACATCGACAAGGCCGCCGCTTGATCGACCTCTTCGAACACGTGCAGCTCGACTCCGAGAAGGAGTCGCTGCCGCCCGCAGGACAGCCCCACTGGCTGGTCGTGGAGAACCAGTCCGACTACTACCTGTACGCCGAGCACACGGCCGACTGCCTCGACCAGCAGAGCGAACTGCGGTGCGACGTCGCCTTCCACGAGGAGGAGGGCCTCGACTGCTGGTTCCACCGGGCAGGCATCGACGAGGGCGGTTACGACTCGGTCGGCCTCCGCCCCGGCTGCTACCTGATCGCGGCTTGGTCGTCCCGCTCCTACTGCCACTTCTACGGCACGTACGAGTACGACGGCGGTCTTGCGCTCCTGCATCCGGCGGACGCCGAGTGAGCGCGGGCCTGCCGGGCGCCCCCGGCCCCCGCCTCCAGTTCATCTGGGAGGCCCTGACCGGACCCGAGCGCGAGGCGTTCGAGCGGCACCTCCTCCAGGACACCGCAGCCGAGGACCTCGTCTGGATTCTCGGCCGCTACGGGCACCGCGTGTCCGCCTCCACCATCCGCACGTACCGGCGCCGCCTGCGCCAGGAAGAGAGCCTGCGTGACTGACACCCTGCTCGACGAGCTCCTCTCCAAGCCTGTCGGCCCCGCGATCCCCGCCCGGTCGGTCGACCCGGAGCGGGACTTCACCCGCCAGATCGAGGTGAGCGGCGACGCCGCCGAGGTGACCGTCCGGGGCTCGGTGGCCACTGTGAACGAGGATGCCGCCACCGCCTACCTGCGGGCCCAGGGCCTCGAACCCGCTGACTGGGTGGCGACGGGGTTCCGCTCCTCGGAGTGGACGATGCCGAACGGCGAGACGGGCGTCTCCACCCGCTTCGCCTTTGCCCGGAGCAAGGCCGTCACCACGGCCGATCGCCCCGACGTGGACGAACTCCTGGCCGCCGTCGATGCGTACAAGCCGTGGGCCCCCAACGCGCTGACCTCCGGCGACCACACGTTCATCGTCGCGCTCGGCGACATGCAGTTCGGCAAGATCGACGGTGACGGCCCGGCCGGCACTCTCCGCCGCACGATCGAGTGCCTGAACCGCGCGGCCGATCTGCTGGAGCTGTACAGGGGACGGTTCAGCATCGGCCACGTCCACATCGCGTGGCTCGGTGATCATGTCGAGGGGTTCCAGTCGCAGGGCGGCGCGAACACCTGGCGGACGCAGCTCACCCTCAACGAGCAGATCCGTCTGACGCGCCGGGTGATGCTGCACGCGCTCACGACTTTCGCGCCGCTCGCGGAGCGGGTGACCATGGCCGCGGTGCCCGGCAACCACGGCGAGGCCATCCGCATCAACGGCAAGGGCCTGACCCGGTACGACGACTCCCACGACACCGAGTCCCTGATCGCCGTCAAGGACGCCGCCGACCTCCACCCGGAGAAGTTCTCCCACGTCGAGTGGTACGTGCCGGACACCGACGAGCTGACCGTCGTCGTGGACTGCTCGGGCACCACCGTGGCGCACGCCCACGGCCACCAGTGGCGCCCCGGCCGACACTTCGACTGGTGGAAGGGCCAGGCGTTCAACAAGCAGTCGGCGATGCACCAGGCCGATCTCCTCCTGGCCGGCCACCTGCACCACGAACACATCGACACCGACGGCCCGCGCACCTTCGTGCAGCCTCCGGCGATGGAGTCCGAGTCCACGTGGTGGCGGCACAGCAAGGGCACCACCGGGGCCCCCGGCCTGATGGTCGCCGTCACCAAGGACGGCGAGACCTCCGTGAAGGAGGTGGTCCGATGAATCTCGTGGAACTCGAACCGGCCGAAGCCCGTGCGGCGGTCGACTGGTCCGTGCTCTCCGAGCCGCACGTCGGCAGCGTCGCCCAGGCCGTCGCCCGCTCCATCTCACGCGACTACGGGCTGACGCTGGAGTACGACGACGCCCACCAGGAGGCGCTCCTGGTGATGGCCGAGCGGGCCGGGCAGGTCCGCAGCATCCTTGCGGACGCCGGGCCGGGCTTGCTGCACCGCTGGCTCTCCCAGCGCCTCCGGGACCGCTGGCTGACGGTGGCCCGGCGCCGTGCCGGCCACGTCTCCTACGAAGCTGCCCGGTACGCGGCGGGGAAGGCGGAGGGGTGAGCGGGTACGACCGTCGCCTCGTCGAGCACCTCCTCCCGGCCGTCTGGGACAGGGAGGCGGCGTACGGGATCAGGAACCCGACCGCACCCGACGCCGACATGCCGAAGGGCTCGGTGGACAAGAAGACCGCGGGGGTCCTGGTCGCCCACCTGGCCGACATCCGGCGGGGCTGGGCAACCGCCCCGCTCTCCCTCGGTGAGCGCCAGGCCCTCCTCCTGCGGTACGGCGCGGACCTCGCGGACGACGAGGCCGGAGCCCTCCAAGGAGTCACCGGCCGGGCAGTCCGGTACCGATGCGAACGAGGGGTGGGGAAGCTCGCGGCCCACCTCAGCGGACGGGACTACGTCGAGGGGTACGACGACCTGCCGAGCGATGGCCCTGGCGGCCTCTAGGAGTCCCCAGCGATCTGAGCCCCGAAGAGGCGGAAAATGCGCTGCCCCCGAATCGACCTGATCCGACTCGGGGGCAGCGGCGTTCGCCGAGTTAGGGGACGAGAAGGTCAGGCTGCCCGTCCTGGACACCGAGCTGGTACGCCTTGTACTCGTCGTTCCAGAAGTAGAGCACCGGCCCGTTGGGGTCCGTGGAGTCCCGGATGGCCATCCCTACGTGAACACCATCTACGACGACTCGTGTGACCTCGATGCACTGATCGTTCGCGCCGTTACCGCTTCGCCTCGACTTGGTCCACACGGCCTTGGAGAGATCGGCGGAGCGAAGCACGCTCTTGTCCATGTCACTTATCCTTGATCAACTTTTCGATGCGGTGCATTGATTCCTCCGGAGAGAGTGCGAACCCGGCCATGTATTCGTACAGCCGCCGGGCGTACCGAACTGTCTTTGCATCCTCCGTAAAGGCCATCCCGCCAGTGAGGTCTGCCTGCCTCATGCTGGGATCACTCTGGAAGTCGAAGATGGAGTACGGCGCGGTGGCGCCTGCGGCTACCGGCGCCTCTCTCGGAATGATCCGGATGGTGACGTTCGAGCGTTGAGCCATCGCAAGCAAGTGTTCGAGCTGTCGGCGCATGACGTCGTTACCGCCGGTGTTCTCCCGCAGGACGCCTTCAGCCAACAGGGTGTCCAGTACAAGCGGCCGGTGGCGCGTCAGCACGTCACCCCGCAGGCGGCGAACCTTGGCAAGCATCCCAGTCTGGGCGCTGCCGAACTCTTGCGACTCGAACCGGAAGAGGGCCTCGATGTACTCCGGGATCTGAAGCAGCCCCGGGAGGGTGCCACCCCCATAGATCCAGATCTTCTCAGCCACGTCCTCAAGCTCGATCAGCTTGACAAGATCCTTAGGGAGGTCTGGGTATTGAGCCCACCAAACCTCGACGGTCTCCTGGGCTGCCTGGTACAGGCCCTCCACCAGCGCACGGGTCGCGGCGTCCACGCCGTAGAGATCAAGCAGCGTAGAGAGCTGCGCTTCGGTGGGCCACTGACCACCGCGCTCGATGAACGACACGAGGTCTCGGCTCTTGCCGATGGCCTCTCCCGCCATCTTCTGGGTGACGCGGGGCTTGGCCTGCTCGCGAAGGTCTTGCAACTGCCGGCCGAAGGCCCGGCGGGAGCGGGATGCCTGCGGGTTGACGGACACGCTTCTCCTCCCAGGGCCTTCAGTTGTCCTGGGTGCAGGGTATCGCCCCCAGGGTGTGGCACATGACTCTGGGGAGTGATTTTTCAGCGGATTCGCGCGAAGGGCTTGCGCGCGAAGTTCGCGCGAAGCCAGACTCTTAGAGCACCAAACGCGTCCACTCAGTGGCGGAGTGTAGTGCGGGCCCGCAGGCGCTCACCCCCTCCGACTGAACTTGGAGGGGCTGTGACGAGCGATCTCAAGCACGCGCACCTAACTGATCAGTTTCGGCTGGTCCAGTCCGAAAAGTTCCCGGTCGACCCACTCTCCCCCCGGAAGGCGAGGCAGCTCGTCCGCCGCTTCTGCGAAGCGATCGGGCAGCCTTCCGACACCGCCGAGTTGCTGATCAGCGAGCTCGTCACGAACGCGCTGACTCACGCCAAGTCACCTTGCCAGGTGACCTGCGTGGCTCCGTGGGGGGCCGCGGCCTGGTTCGAGGTCAAAGACGAGTCGCCGCAGCTTCCGACGCTTCGTGAAGTGGACCTCGGGGCCGCCAGCGGACGCGGACTCCTGCTCATGGACGCGCTGGCGGAGTACTGGCACGTCGAGGACGACGAGTTGCGGCGAAAGAAGATCATCTGTTTCAGATTGAAGGAGGAGTGTCGTGACGCAAGAAGCGCCCAGCAAACCGAAGTTACGGTTGCGGCAGCTGCCTCCTGAGGAGCTGGCCCATCACGCGAACCCCAAGGCTTCGGTCGAGATGGCGTTGGGGCCCATTCAGCTCGACGGACAGACCGGACCTGCCGCGCCGCTACTCCTGCGGCTGACGCCGAACCAGTTGCTTCGGTACGTTCTCGATGGCGCAGAGCTGCTCTTGCAGCAGCTCCCCGACGACCCGGCCGAACCGCTGGAGGTTCGCCAGCGAACCCTCTCGCTCGAAGAGATCCGCAGCCGTCAACGTCTCGGGGGTGTCTCCGAGGATCTCCTGCGACGCGTGATCGAGGGCCTGCGCGCCTACCCGCTCAGACCGGCGTAGGAGGCACTGACGTTGGCAACAGCGCCGATAGCCCCTACCGCTGCACCGGCAGCGGCCACCACGCGACTGCCGGCCGTGGCGGAGTACCCCTACCGCGCCGAGTCCGTTGGCCTCGCGCAACAGCTCGTCCGAACCGCCCTTCGGGACTGGGGTTTGGGCGAACTGGTCGAAGCCGCCGAGATGGTGACGACGGAGCTGGTGACCAACGCGCTTCACACCGGCTGCCTCACGCTCATGCGTGTGTCGGTGCATCAGATCGGCGCACGCGCTGTTCAGGTCGCCGTCCGCGATGGCTCGCGCAGCTTGCCCGTGATGATCCTTGCCGACGAGGCCGACGAGTCCTCGCGTGGACTGCCCCTGGTTCACAAGCTCACCCAAGGGCGCTGGGGAGCCGAGCTCGGCCCTTTCGGCAAGGTCGTTTACGCCCACCTGGGCCGAACGGGCCACCTCTCACGACCCGCGCTCTACTCTCACTGACCATTTGAATCTCGCGCCCCCGAAAGCACCCGAACTGCCGGCAGCGACGCGGCGGATCGGGCGGGGTTCGCGACCGGCGGCCCCTCACACCACCCCCGAGTGCAGGGGCCGCCCCCTGAGCCCGACCGCGCTTTCCCGCGCCCCAGACTCCCCGCGCCACCGTCTCCATTCCCACGGTGGCGCGGGGGCACCACCCCCGCCAGACAGGACGCCCGGAGCGCGCCCCGGCCGACTGCCAGCGGGGCGAGCGACGCTTCGCCCAACCGGGCCGAAGCCCATCCGCAGAAGGGACGGCACGATGCCCGAGATCAACAGTGCTGACCGAAACAACTTCGTCGACCTGCCGGGAGAGCTGGAGGAAGCTCTGACCCGGATCGGGAAGGCGCTCCCCGAGTGGAGCATGGACGGCACCTTCCTGGCCGGCTCCACGATCGAGCGGTACCGGGCCGAGCTGGCCTCGGTCCCGCACTTCGCCAAGATCGCCGAATCCCTCCGCGCCGAGGTGAGCACCGCGGGCACCGGCTACGCGGTGGTGCGGCTGGGGAACATCGCCCAAGCGCTGGGGTTCGGGGAGGAGTTCCTGCGCCTGGCCACGGCGCTTCTCGCCGAGGTGGCCACCCCGTTCCAGCCCTTCCTGCGGTGGCCGCTGTGGAAGGAGATCGGGACCAACCTGGCCGCCGACCCGGGCATGTCCACCGGAATCGGGTACAACGCGTTCCACATCGACCTGGTAAACGCCACCCTGCCGCCGGACTACTCGGTCCTGCTGTGCGTCCGCCCGGACCCGCTCGGCGCTGGGGAGAGCATCCTCTCCGACGCCCGCGCGGCCGTGGCGCGCGTGTCCCCGCAGAGCCGGGCTCTTCTGGGCGAGGCCGTGCATCGCTACGGCTCGTTCTTCGAGCTCTCCGACGTTGGCGAGGAGTTCACGCCGTTCCCCGTCCTTGACGGTGCGCCGGAGGGCTCCGGGTTCGTCCGGTTCACCGCCAAGATGCTCAACGCGGCCGGCCTGGATGAGGAGCACGCCGCGGCGGCCAGGGAGCTCGCAAAGCAGCTGGTCGCCGGGCAGGAGTCCTTCATCCTCCAGCGCGGTGACTTCCTGATCGTGAACCAGCACCGCTGGGTCCACGGCCGGGAACCGCTGGCCGCCGGCCAGCACGACGTGGCCGAGGCCGACCGCCGGCTGCTGCTCCAGCTCTTCCTGCGCGAGTCGGCCCCGGCGGCCTCGTAGGGTGCTAGATCCGCGATTTGCGGAGTGAGTGCCACACGGCCCCCGTCAGCGCCTGCGCCGACCGGGTAACCGACAGCCGTTCGTGTTCGCGGTACAGGGCCCAGTTGTACGGAACCAGGGACAGCTTGTTCGAGGACAGCGATCCCGGCCGCTGGGCCCTGTATACCGCCAGCGGCTCGTCGAGGCCCCGGGCCGGAGTGCCGTCACGCATGATCGACAGCCACAGGGCGTAGTCCTGTCGCTTGCGCATCTCCGGCATCAGCCTCGTTCCGAGGGCGGTGCGGTCGTACATGGCAGTCAGGGCGCCGATGTGATCCTGGATCAGCATCGCGCGATAGTCCACGTGCTCTCGAACGCGGACCACGCGGCCGTTCGGGATGAAGTCGGCGCCCTCGCCGTCGTAGTCGGCATCCACCTTGTAGTAGGAGGTGAAGGTCAGTGGTGCGTCCACGGTCCTCGCGAAGCTGATCTGCCGCTCAAGCTTTTCCGGGAGCCACATGTCGTCACTATCAAGAAAGGCGACGTAATCCCCCCGCGCCCGCCCGATGGCGAGGTTGCGGGCCCGTGCCGCGCCACCGCGTCCTGGCCCCGGTTTCGGCAGCACACGCTCGTCCTGTCGCGCGAATTCCATGAGCAGGTCCATCGACTCATCGGAAGACCCGTCGTCGGTAACCAGAAGCTCAAGATCGCTGTGAGTCTGCGCGAGCACCGAACGGATCGAAGCGCCGAGAGTGGCTGCCGAGTTGTACACAGGCATCACCACAGAGACCAGGGGCACAGCGCGTCTCCTTGCTAGATAGCGACGGCGGTCCGTCCAAGCAGTGGAATTGTAGTAGGGGAGTAGTCATGCATGTTGTTGTCGCTGGTCAGGGCTATGTGGGGCTCCCTCTGGCCGTGCGGGCTGCCGAGGTAGGGCATCGGGTCGTCGGGTACGACGTGGACGAGCGCCGGATCAAGCGGCTCGCGGTCGGCGAGTCGTACGTCGAGGACATCCCCGCCGAGCGGCTGCGTCCGCTGCTGGACAGCGGGGCGTACCTGCCCTCCGCCGACCCCGCGGACGTGGCCGGTTTCGACATCGCGGTGATCACCGTGCCGACGCCGCTGCGCGACGGCGTCCCGGACCTGTCGTACATCGAGTCCTCGGCCCGGCTGCTGGCCCGGCACCTGCGGCCCGGCGCCACCGTGGCGCTGGAGTCCACCACCTACCCGGGCACCACCGAGGAACTGCTCGCCCCGCTGCTGGAGGAGGGCTCCGGACTGCGTGCCGGCGTCGACTTCCACCTCGGCTACAGCCCCGAGCGGATCGACCCGGGCAATCCGCAGTGGAGGTTGGAGAACACCCCCAAGGTGGTCTCCGGCACCACCCCCGAGGGCCTGGCAGCGGTCGACGCCTTCTACGGGCAACTGGTGGAGAGCACCGTCCCGGTCTCCTCCTGCAAGGAGGCCGAGCTGGCCAAGCTGCTGGAGAACACCTTCCGGCACGTGAACATCGCCCTGGTCAACGAGCTGGCGATGTTCGCGCACGACCTCGGGATCGACGTGTGGGAGGCGATCGACGCGGCCTCCACCAAGCCGTTCGGCTTCCTGCGGTTCACCCCGGGGCCGGGCGTCGGCGGGCACTGCTTGCCGATCGACCCCTCGTACCTGTCCTGGCGGGTGGAGCGGGCACTCGGTCAGCCCTTCCGCTTCGTGGAGCTGGCCAACGACGTCAACAGCCACATGCCCGACTACGTGGTGCGGCGCCTCACCGAGGCCCTCAACCACCGGCAGCGCTCGGTCAACGGCTCCCGGGTGCTGGTGCTCGGTCTGGCGTACAAGAAGAACACCGGCGACGCCCGGGAGACCCCGGCCGCCCGGGTGGTTGAGCTGCTGAGCCGCATGGGCGCCGAGGTCCGTGGCGCCGACCCGCACGTGGTCGTGGACGTGCACGTCGCTGAACCGGCCATTCCGGGCCAGCGGACCCCCGACCACCAGGAGGGCGGTCCGCTGGCCTCGGTCCACCGCGTCGAGGCCACACCCGAAGAGCTGGCTGCGGCCGACGCGGTGATCCTGCTTGCCGACCACGACGACTTCGACTACGCGGCGGTGTCACAGCACGCGCGGTACGTGCTGGACTGCCGGCGGCGGCTCACTGGGACAACCGTCGAGGTGCTCTAGCCGCCTCACTGCTCCGAGGAAGTAGCGAGGGCCTCGGCAGCCCTTCCTTCGACGGCTGCCAGTCCGTCTGCTTCCGGGGGCACCTGTCCCGCTTGGGCGGGCGTCTCGCTCTCCGCTGGGGCCTCGTCGGGTACCTGAGAGGCCGCGACCACTGCGTCAACCACCTCGTTGATGGCCGCGTGGCTCACCTCCTGCGGGGTGTCGACGGTCCTCTCCTCGGTGGTCACAGCAACGGCGCCCGTCTCCGGGTCCGTCACCATCACGGAGATGGTGCAGGGCTGCGGCTCAGCCGCCTCATCCACAGGGGTGGTTACGGTCACTGAGACCGCCAGGTCCTCGGCGACCAACGTCGTCATGGTCACAGCGCCGGTCGACTCGTCCACCGACGTCTCGACGATCGGCGCGTAGCCCGGGGCGCTGACACCGCGCATGAAGCTCTTCAGGTGCGTCATGTGGTGCAGGAGGTCCTCGACGGGGTCGGGCACGATGTCCTTGAGCATCTGCTTGGCGTCCTCCGATGCCGACCGGGCCGCAGGCCCATCCTTGCCCTTCTTCGCCTGGCCCTTGCTCGACTCGTCCTTCTTTCCGGCTGGCGGCGTCGCGGTGAGAGGAACCGGGGCGGGGGCCTTCTGCTGGGGCTCTGCCGGCGGGGCCGGGGCCATGGGCACGGAGTCCCCGACCGTCGCAGTCACGGTCTCGGTGGGCGCTACCTCGCGGTACAGCGGCTTGGCTGCCAAGGGCAGGCTCGCACCGGGCGGGGCGGCCTGCGGGGCGTGCTCCGGCTCACCGTATGCAAGGGCCTGGGCGTCGACCTCCGACATCCCGCGTCGCTCGGCCTCCGCCACGACCGCCTTCCGTTGCTCTTCGGTCAGGGGTACTCCGGCGATCCCGCCGTGCCCGTCGAAGTAGGTCGGCACATAGCCGCGCTGCGGGGAGTCCTTGTAGACGTCGTGCTTCTCGTCGGGCCCGTTGTCGTCACCGCCCGGGTCTGGTGTCGGCTCGGGTCCCTGGTCTGGCGCCGCGGGCACAGACGTTCCCTCTGAAGTTCGCTCAGGCAGCGTGTCAGTTGCGCACATAAGACAAGTGATGGCAGTCGCTGTGGCGATTAGGCCCCAGGAGAAGATCGCGATCTTTCTGTCAGGCTGACCACGGTCAGGCAACGCAAGGAGGGTGGATATCGGCTTCCTGTGGCGGGACACGGCAACTCCATATTTCGGAGTGGTTGAGGGATCACGCACAGTAAAACACGCCAAGTTCGTGTCCGAAAACTGGCGGGGTGCCAGTTCATCCGCAGGTCGCACAGCCTCTCCGACTTGGGGCTGATATGACGTGGAGCGCCGGTGAATTTCGTTGCCGAAACTTCACACTCACCTGGGTCAACTGGATCAAGCCAGGTGATCCAGAATTTGATTGATGTTCAGTACCTCAATCGCGCAGGCGTGCGGGATTGCGATCTTGAATCCTCCCGCGACCGAGTGGATGCGAGGAACGAAGCAGGGCAGACGCCGGAACAAAGCACAGCGCAATTCCCATCGGGAGTGCCGGAATGGCCAATAGAGCGAGCGGCCAAGGCCCGAAGGTCGATATCCGCCAAGCCCGCAGTTGCGATAATTGTCGCGGGTGGGGCGGCGTCGTGATCGACGGTCGATACGAGCTGTGCCCGGCCTGTCAGCGCACCCCCGCCGAGGCGTCCGCGAAGTCAGCACCAAGTCAGCACGGGGCGGGTGGCGGGGGGTGATCCGGGGTGCTTCCAGGTCAGCACCAAGTCAGCACGGGAAACAGAAGGGGGCCTGACCCCGAAGGATCAGACCCCATCTGACCTGCATGTTTGCCAGATCAGGAGCGCCGTGCTATGGAACCCGTCACACGTTGAAGCGGAACTCCACGACGTCGCCGTCCTGCATGACGTAGTCCTTGCCCTCGATGCGGGCCTTGCCCTTGGCGCGGGCCTCGGCGATGGAGCCGGCCTCGACCAGGTCGTCGAAGGAGATGACCTCGGCCTTGATGAAGCCCTTCTGGAAGTCGGTGTGGATGACTCCGGCGGCCTCGGGGGCGGTGGCGCCCTTCTTGATGGTCCAGGCGCGGGCTTCCTTGGGGCCGGCCGTCAGGTAGGTCTGCAGGCCGAGGGTGTCGAAGCCGACGCGGGCGAGGGTGGCGAGGCCGGGCTCCTCCTGGCCCATCGACTGGAGGAGTTCGAGGGCCTCGGCGTCGTCGAGCTCGATCAGCTCGGACTCGATCTTGGCGTTGAGGAAGATCGCCTCGGCCGGGGCGACCAGCTCGCGCTGGGCGTTCTTGAAGTCCTCGTCGGCCAGCTCGGCCTCGTCGACGTTGAAGACGTAGAGGAAGGGCTTGGAGGTCAGCAGGTGCAGGTCGCGGATCGGGGTGGTGTCGAAGCCCGCCTCGAAGAGGGTCTTGCCGGTCTCCAGGATCGCCTGTGCGGCCTCGGCGGCGGCGAGCACGGGGGCGGTGTCCTTCTTGAGGCGCGCCTCCTTCTGCAGGCGCGGCAGGACCTTCTCAATGGTCTGGAGGTCGGCCAGGATCAGCTCGGTGTGGATGGTCTCGATGTCGTCCTTGGGCGACACCTTGCCGTCCACGTGCACCACGTCCGGGTCGGTGAAGGCGCGCACGACCTGGCAGATCGCGTCGGACTCCCGGATGTTGGCCAGGAACTTGTTGCCCAGGCCCTCGCCCTCGCTGGCGCCGCGCACGATGCCCGCGATGTCGACGAAGTCGACGGTGGCCGGGAGGATGCGCTGGGAGCCGAAGATCTCGGCGAGCTTGGTGAGCCGCTCGTCCGGAACGCCGACGACGCCGACGTTCGGCTCGATGGTGGCGAACGGGTAGTTGGCCGCCAGCACGTCGTTCTTGGTCAGGGCGTTGAACAGGGTCGACTTGCCGACGTTCGGCAGGCCGACGATTCCGATCGTGAGCGACATGAAGCGCAGTCCCGTGGGCTTGGAGGAGTTGGGTCGGCACCGTACGGGCCGACCCCCAAGTCTACGGGCAGCGCCTGCGCCGCCCTACGCCTCGGTCGGCGCGGGCGCCGGCTCGAGGAACTCGAGGCGGTTGCCCAGCCTGTCGTCCGTGTGGAAGCGCCGGTGGCCGGGCAGGTCGTGGTCCCAGCGCACCTCGTGGCCGTACGCGGTGAGCCGTGCCGCGAGGGCGTCCAGCGAGTGCACCAGGATGCCCGGGTGGCCCTTGCGGGACGGTCGGAAGTCCGGGGTCACGCCGAGGTGCACCTCGACTCCGCCGCCCCGGAACCAGCAGCCGCCGCGCGCCTTCAGCACCGGCGGCTTCTCCAGTTCCGTCATGCCGAGCACACCGGACCAGAAGGCGCGGCACTCGTCCTCGGCGCCGGCCGGGATGTCGAGCTGGACGTGGTCGATGCGTTCGAACGTGAAGTCGGCACCCATGAGCTCCCCCGGTGCGATGATCCGACGATCTTGGTGCGTCGACTCGTTCGGGCAGGTCAGACCCGCTGAGCGACGATCACAGGAGTACCCCATCCGGGGACACGGGACAAGACCTGAACGGTCCATTACACAGTGTGGCGATGATCGGACCGTACGTTGGGCGGGTGGAGCAGAGGATCCGAACCCAGCCGCCAGGGCCCAGACGCCGTCCGCAGCACCGGCCGGCCGCGCCCGCCGTCCCCGGTCCCGGCCGGGCTCCCGAGAGCGCCGGAGCCCCTGCCGACCGCGCGCCCGCCGACCGCGCCCCCGCATCCTCGCGGCTGCGCCCAGTGGCCGGCCGCCAAGCCCCGCCCCGCCCGTCGCCCGGGCGGCGGCTGCGGGTGTACGGGCGGCGCCGGACCGGCCGCCCGACCCGGCTGACCGCCGTCGGCACGGGCGTGGCCGCCGTGCTGGCGACGCTGGGGGTGGCGGCCGTGGACCGGCTGCTCTTCGACGACCTCGGCTGGCTGTTCGGCCTCGGCTACCTGGTGGTCTGCTTCCAGCTGGCCGTCCGGGTCCGCTACGCCGACCTGTTGGCCGCACCGATCAGCGGGCCGATCGCCTTCGCCGCCGCGCTGCTGGCGCTCGCTCCGGTCGGCTCCCCGGGTGCCACCGCCCAGGTGGTGGGGCTGGCCACCGGGCTGGCGCTGAGGGCCGGCTGGCTGTTCACCGGGACCGGCCTGGCCGCGCTCATCGTGCTCGCCCGCTTCGTCGCCCAGCGCCGGATCCACCGGTCCCGCTGACGTCCGGCGCCCCGCCGGCTCCCGGGCCCGGCGCGGCGGTCCCGCCGGTGCCGGCGGGGCCCCTCAGCCTGGCCCCGGCGGGGCCCTCAGCCCGCCGCCCGGGCCGCCGCCATGGCGGCTCCGACGATGCCGGCGTCGTTGCGCAGCTCGGCCGGCACCACCCGCGCCCCGCGCGCCCTCAGCAGCGGCAGGAACTTCTCGTGCTTGCGGCTCACCCCGCCGCCGATCACGATCAGCTGCGGCGAGAAGAGCATCTCCACCAGGTCCAGGTACTCGTCGACCCTCCCGGCCCACTGCTCCCAGTCCAGCCCGTGCCGTTCCTTGGCCGCCGAGGAGGCCCGGCGTTCGGCGTCCTTGCCGCGCAGCTCCAGGTGGCCGAGCTCGGTGTTGGGCACCAGCGTGCCGTCCACGAACAGGGCGCTGCCGATGCCGGTGCCGAAGGTGAGCACCAGGACCACGCCGCGCTCCCCGTGCCCGGCGCCGTGGGCCATCTCGGCCAGCCCGGCCGCGTCCGCGTCGTTGAGGACGGTCGCGGGCAGGTCCAGCGCCTCGCGGAACAGGCCCTCGGCGTCCAGGCCGATCCAGCCCTTGTCCACGTTGGCCGCGGTTCTGGTGTGCCCGCCGACCACCACGCCGGGGAAGGTCAGCCCGACCGGCCCCCGGTGGTCGAAGTGCCGGACCACCTCGCGCACGGCGGCGACCACGGCCTCGGGCTCGGACGGCTGCGGGGTGAGCACCTTGTAGCGCTCCTGGGCGAGCACGCCCCGGGCGAAGTCGACCGGGGCGCCCTTGATGCCCGAACCGCCGATGTCCACGCCGAATACCGCCGTCATCACTCCGCCCTCCGCGTTCCGCCGCGCGTCTTCCCGCCCGCGGCCCGCTCGTCGTCCACAGCCTGTGCACAAAGCTACGAGAGGGCGCACGGCCACGCACAGCGAAACGGCGCGCAGGGGCCGGGAAAGCACGGAACCCGGCACCCCCGCCGGGGGCACCGGGTTCCGCGGGAGGATCAGAGCTTGCCCGCGGCCTCGGCGCGCAGGTCGCGGCGCAGTTCCTTGGGCAGCGAGAAGGTCAGGTGCTCCTCGGCGGTCTTGACCGTCTCGACCGTGTCGAAGCCGCGCGCGGCCAGGAACTCCAGCACCCCTTCGACCAGGATCTCCGGCACCGAGGCGCCGCTGGTCAGGCCGACCGTGGTGACGCCCTCCAGCCAGGACTCCTGGATCTCCTCGGCGAAGTCCACCAGGTGGGCGGCCTTGGCGCCGTACTCCAGGCCGACCTCGACGAGGCGGACCGAGTTGGAGGAGTTCTTGGAGCCGACCACGATCAGCAGGTCGGTCTCCTCGGCCAGCTGCTTGACCGCGACCTGGCGGTTCTGGGTCGCATAGCAGATGTCGTCGCTGGGCGGGCTGACCAGCGCCGGGAAGCGCTTCTTCAGCTCGCCGACGGTGGCCATGGTCTCGTCCACCGACAGGGTGGTCTGGGACAGCCAGACGACCTTGGACTCGTCCCGGACCCGCACGTTGGCGACGTCCTCGGCGCCGTCCACCAGGTGGATCCGGTCCGGGGCCTCGCCCATGGTGCCGATGACCTCCTCGTGGCCCTCGTGGCCCACCAGCAGGATGTCGAAGCCCTCGTCGGCGAAGCGCACCGCCTCCTTGTGCACCTTGGTGACCAGCGGGCAGGTGGCGTCGATGGTGGCCAGCTTGCCGGCCCGCGCCTCGTCGTGGACGGACGGGGCGACACCGTGCGCCGAGAAGACCACGATCGAGCCCTCGGGCACCTCCTCCGTCTCGTCGACGAAGATCGCGCCCTTCTTCTCCAGGGTCTGCACCACGTACTTGTTGTGGACGATCTGCTTGCGGACGTAGATGGGCGCCCCGTACTGCTCCAGGGCCTTCTCCACGGCGATCACGGCGCGGTCGACGCCCGCGCAGTAGCCCCGGGGGGCGGCGAGCAGGACACGGCGCTGCGCGGTGTTGGACATGGCTCCATCGTACGGGCGGCCGCGCACCGCACCTCTCGGGGCGGGCAGCCGCGCCGACGGGCCGCACTTTCCGGTCGGATCCGGTCGCAAGTGCTCAAATGTGATGTCTATGAGCACCGTGAGCGAGCAGGCGACGCCGGGCGGCCTGCGCCGCAGTCTGGGCGTCCGCGATCTGATGGTCTACGGACTGCTGTTCATCGCCCCGATGGCCCCGGTCGGCGTGTTCGGCGTGCTCGACGCCAAGAGCCACGGGGCCGTGGCCTCCGTCTACCTGGCCGCCACCGTGGCGATGGGCTTCACCGCCCTCTCGTACGCCCAGATGGTGCGCGCCGTGCCGCAGACCGGCTCGGTCTTCGCCTACGCCCGCGCCGGCCTGGGCGAGGGGCCGGGGTTCATCGCCGGCTGGATGGCGATGCTGGACTACCTGCTGATCCCGGCGGTCGCCTACCTCTTCTCCGGGATCGCGCTGCACTCCCTGGTGCCGGACGTCCCGCGCTGGGTGTGGACGGCGCTCGCGGTCGTGGTGACCACCGCCCTCAACCTGATCGGGGTGCGCACCGCCGCCGTGGTCGGCTTCGCGGTGCTGGCGCTGGAGGTCGCGGTGCTGGTGGTGTTCGTCGCGGCGGCCGCGGTGGCGCTGGCCCAGGACGGCGCCCGGCGCGGCTGGGACACCCCGCTCACCGCCGTCGGGGACTTCTCGCTCACCGCGGTGGTCTCCGCGGTGTCCGTGGCGGTGCTCTCCTACCTGGGCTTCGACGCGATCGCCACCTTCGTCGAGGAGGCGGTCGGCGCCTCGGCGGCGGTCGCCCGGGCCGTGCTGTGGTGCCTGGCGCTGGCCGGGGTGCTGTTCGTCGCCCAGACCTACCTGGCGGCGCTGCTGGAGCCGATGACCCCGCAGCAGCTGGCCGCCGATCCCGGCGCCCAGGGCTCGGCCTTCTACGACACCGTGGAGAGCAGCACCGGGCACTGGCTGCACGTGCTCGTGGCGTCCAGCAAGGCGATCGGGGCGGCCTTCGCGGCCCTGGCCGGGCAGGCGGCGGCCGGACGGCTGGTCTACGCGATGGGCCGGGACGGGCGGCTGCCGCGGGCGCTCGGCTCGGTCGACCCGGCGAGCGCGGTGCCGCGCCGGGCGCTGCTGGCGGCGGCGGTGATCACGATGGCCGCGGCGGTCTGGGCGGCCGAGCGGGACGACGGGCTGGACCAGCTGACCTCGGTGGTGAACGTGGGCGCGCTGACGGCCTTCGCCCTGCTGCACGCCTCGGTCATCGGCTGGTACACCGTGCGGCACGGCTCGCGGGACCGGCTGCGGCACCTGATCGTCCCGCTGCTGGGGATCGCGGTGATCGGCGCGGTGGTCTACGAGGCCTCGACGACGGCGCAGGTCGCCGGGCTGGTCTGGCTGGCGGTCGGCCTGGTGGTGCTCGGCGTGCAGGGCGCCGCCGCGCCGGGTCCGCGCCGGTGACGCCGCCCTCCACACGGGCGAGGCCCCCGCGGCACCGGTGACGCCCCTTCACACCGGTGAAGCCCCTCCACGCCGGTCAGGCCGCCTCGACGAGGGTGAGGCCCCTCCAAGCCCGTAGCGGCCCCGGCGCCGGTCGGCGGCCGCGCTGTCGGCCCGCGCCGCTAGCCTCGTACGCATGGCCAACACCAGCTCCCCCGAAGCCCCGCTCCCGGTCGGCAAGGTCTCCGCGCTGATCGGCGGCTGGATCGACCGGCTCGGCGCGGTGTGGGTCGAGGGGCAGATCACCCAGCTCAGCCGTCGGCCCGGGGCGGGCGTGGTGTTCCTGACCCTGCGCGACCCGCAGGCCGACGTGTCGCTCACCGTGACCTGCTTCCGCTCGGTGTTCGAGCAGGTCGCGGACGTGGTGCAGGAGGGTTCCCGGGTCGTGGTGCACGCCAGGCCGGAGTGGTACGCGGCGCGCGGGCAGCTGTCGATGCGGGCGTCGGAGATCCGGCCGGTGGGCCTGGGCGAGCTGCTGGCCCGGCTGGAGCAGCTGAAGCGGCGGCTGGCCGGGGAGGGCCTGTTCGCGGCCGAGCGCAAGCGGCCGCTGCCGTTCCTGCCGCAGTGCATCGGGCTGGTGACGGGGCGCGGCTCGGCGGCCGAGCGGGACGTGCTGGAGAACGCCCGGCGGCGCTGGCCGGCCGTGTGCTTCGAGGTGCGCAACGTCCCGGTGCAGGGGGTCAGCGCGGTGGAGCGGGTGAGCGCGGCCGTCCGGGAGCTGGACGAGCACCCCCGGGTGGACGTGATCATCGTGGCCCGGGGCGGCGGCAGCGTGGAGGACCTGCTGCCGTTCTCGGACGAGGGCCTGGTGCGGCTGGTGGCGGCCGCCCGGACACCGGTGGTCAGCGCGATCGGGCACGAGCCGGACCAGCCGTTGCTGGACTTCGTCGCCGACCTGCGTGCCTCCACGCCGACCGATGCCGCCAAACGGGTGGTTCCGGACGTGGGCGAGGAGCTGGCCAAGGTCCGCCAGCTGCGCGACCGGGCCCGTCGGCACGTGCTGGCCAGGGTCGACCGCGAGCAGCACGGGCTGGACGGGCTGCGCAGCCGCCCGTCGCTGGCCGCCCCGCACCGGATGCTGGACGGCCGCGGCCAGGAGGTGGACGGCCTGCTGGAGCGGGCGCGCCGCACCCTGCGGCACCGGCTGGACCACGCGCAGAGCGACCTCGGGCACACCCTGGCCCGGGTGGTCGCGCTGTCCCCGGCGGCGACGCTGGAGCGCGGCTACGCGGTGCTCCAGCGGGCGGAC
Organism: Kitasatospora sp. NPDC048194; assembly: GCF_043202455.1. Taxonomy (NCBI): domain Bacteria; kingdom Bacillati; phylum Actinomycetota; class Actinomycetes; order Kitasatosporales; family Streptomycetaceae; genus Kitasatospora; species Kitasatospora sp. NPDC048194. Next base: position 67,691 of record NZ_JBIDAK010000001.1, on the reverse strand, counting down.
GGCGCGGTGGTGACGGGTCCTGCGCAGGTGGCGGCCGGGGAGGAGCTGCACGCCCGGGTCGCCGGCGGCGGCTTCGGCGTCACGGTGGACGCCGGGCCCGGCACGGCGGGCGTCGAGTAGTCACGGCCCGCGTCACCCCGGCCCGCGTCGCCCTCGCCTGCCGGCCCGCGCCTGCCCGTCCTCGCCTGCCCACCCACGCGTGCGCCGCCCACGCCTGCCCGCCCACGCGTGCGCCGCCCTCGCCTGCGCCGCCCGCGTCCGCGTCGCCCAGGCCCGCGCACGGGCGCTCGCTGTCGGCGCCAGCCCCTACGCTGGCACCCATGGCAGAGCAGCAGGAGCAGGAGCAGGAGCGGAAGGACGCGGCGGCGCCGACCCCGGACGACGCGCTGGGCTACGAGCACGCCCGGGACGCGCTGCTGGACGTGGTCCGGCAGCTGGAGAACGGCGGCACCTCCCTCGAGGAGTCGCTCGCCCTCTGGGAGCGCGGCGAGCAGCTGGCGAAGGTGTGCCAGCGCTGGCTCGACGGCGCCCGGGCCCGGCTGGACGCCGCGCTGGCCGCCGAGGAGGGCGGGGCCCCGGGCGGGGAGTGAGCCCCGTCACACCCCCTTGGGGAATCGTTGAATCTTCACCTATGTTGGTGGAGGTGATCGGCCGAGCCGGTCACACCGACGAACCCCCTCCCGCATGAGGTGCAGAAGCATGACCACCGACGCCCTGGTACTCGACGCCGCCGCTCAGGACCTCCTGTTCCGCGAGGCCCGCACCGCGAACAGCTTCACCGACGAGCCGGTCACCGAGGAGCAGGTCCAGGCGATCTACGACCTGGTCAAGTACGGCCCCACCGCCTTCAACCAGCAGCCGCTGCGCGTCGTCCTGGTCCGCTCCGCCGAGGGCCGCGAGCGCCTCGTCCAGCACATGGCGGACGGCAACAAGGCCAAGACCTCCGCCGCGCCGCTGGTCGCCATCCTGGCCGTGGACAACGAGTTCCACGAGGAGCTGCCGACCCAGCTGCCGCACTTCCCGCAGGCCAAGGACATGTTCTTCTCGGAGCGCGCCGTCCGCGAGCAGTCCGCCGTCCTGAACGGCGCGCTGCAGGCCGCCTACTTCATCATCGGCGTGCGCGCGGCCGGCCTGGCCGCCGGCCCGATGACCGGCTTCGACGCCGAGGGCCTCAACAAGGAGTTCTTCGCCGACGGCGAGCACTCGGTGCTGGCCGTGGTCAACATCGGCAAGCCGGGCGCCGACGCCTGGTTCCCGCGTTCGCCGCGCCTGGAGTACGACCAGGTCGTCACCACCGTCTGAGCGCACCTCGCGACGGCGAAGGGCCCGCACCGGTTCGTCCGGTGCGGGCCCTTCCGCGTCCTCGGGCCTGCGCGCCCCGCCGTTCGCCGGCCGTGCGCCCCACCGTTCGCCGGCCGTGCCCCGCCGTTCGCCGGCCGGCCGCCGCCCCGTACCGCCGGCACGACGCGCCGGCCGCACGCCGCCGTGCGCGGTGCCCGGTACTACTTGAGCGCCTGGGCCAGCTCGGCCAGTTCCTCGTAGGAGGCGGTGCCGGTGATCACGGTGGTCGCCGAACCGGTCTGGGCGGCCAGCGCCCGGCTCTTCTCGCCCTGCACCCTGTCCCAGGTGCGCCCCGCGGCGTCCGAGGTGCCGTCCGGCTGCCCGCCCGCGACCTTGTCGGCCAGCAGCCGGTCCCGGGGGACGTCGGCCTGCTCGACCGCCGCGTACTGGCCGGAGGGCGTCACGAAGCCCAGGTGCCAGGCGTTGCCCTTGCCGGAGTTCAGGTCGGCCGGGGTGTAGCTGACCGAGGTGGCCCGCCACGTGCCGGGCAGCCCCTCCGGGGAGAGCAGCGGATACGGCGCGGCGCGCTTCGCCGAAGCCGCCGCCACCTTGTACTCGACCACGTGCACCGGGTCGCTGTCGGCGTCGTGCGGGAGGAACAGGTACCCGATCCAGACGACGAGACCGACCGCCAGCATCGACAGGACCATGTCCCGTACGGTCTGCCGACCCCTCATGCCCTTGCTCTCTGCAGCCACCCCCACATGGTGACTCATCCACCTTCCGGCCGGGTCACCCGGGGTGTCCACGTCCGGGTGAAGCCGGACGAACCAGTGCTTTTCGTCACAGGGTGGCGACCCGCGGCACAGACAGTCATCTCGTGGGCAGATACGATCGCAGAACCCTCACCACGGCGTTCGACCTGGCAGTAGTCGGGCGCTCACTGGCCGTCGCGTACAGAGAGGTAACGACGATGACCACGCAGTACCCGCACCACCTCCCCAGTGCCCTGGAGGTCGCGCCCGAGGCTCCGGACCGGAACCTCGCGCTCGAACTCGTCCGGGTCACCGAGGCGGCCGCCATGGCCGCCGGCCGATGGGTCGGCCGCGGCGACAAGAACGGCGCGGACGGTGCCGCCGTGAAGGCCATGCGCACCCTCGTCTCGACCGTCTCGATGAACGGCGTGGTCGTCATCGGCGAGGGCGAGAAGGACGAAGCCCCGATGCTCTACAACGGCGAGCGGGTCGGCGACGGCACCGGCGCCGAGTGCGACGTCGCGGTCGACCCGGTGGACGGCACCACGCTGACCGCCAAGGGCATGAACAACGCGGTGGCCGTGCTCGCCGTCGCGGACCGCGGCACCATGTTCGACCCCAGCGCCGTGTTCTACATGGACAAGCTGGTCGCCGGCCCGGAGGCCGCCGAGTTCGTCGACATCACCGCCCCGGCGGCCGTCAACATCCGCCGGGTCGCCAAGGCCAAGGGCAGCGCCGTCGAGGACGTCACGGTGGTCGTCCTCGACCGCCCGCGCCACGACGGCCTGGTCCGGGAGATCCGCGAGGCGGGCGCCCGGATCAAGTTCATCTCCGACGGCGACGTCGCCGGCGCCATCATGGCCGCCCGCGAGGGCACCGGCGTCGACCTGCTGATGGGCATCGGCGGCACCCCGGAGGGCATCATCGCGGCCTGCGCGATGAAGTGCATGGGCGGCGTCATCCAGGGCCGACTGTGGCCCAAGGACGACGCCGAGCGGCAGAAGGCCCTGGACGCCGGACACGACCTGGACCGGGTGCTCACCACGAACGACCTGGTCAGCGGCGAGAACGTGTTCTTCGTCGCCACCGGCATCACCGACGGCGAGCTGCTGCGCGGCGTGCACTACCGCTCGGAGACCGCCACCACCAGCTCGCTGGTGATGCGCTCCAGGAGCGGCACGATCCGCGAGATCAACTCCGTCCACAAGCTGGCGAAGCTGCGGGCCTACAGCGCGATCGACTTCGACCGCGCCAACTGACCCGCGCACGACGGTTCGCGGCGCGGCCTCGGCGGAATCCCCCTCCGCCGAGGCCGCGCCGCTTTCCGCCCGCCGCACCGCCTGCCGGAGGCGACTGCCGTCCCGCCGGAGGCGGATGCCGTTCCGCGGGGACGGCTGTCGCCCGGTGGACGCGACGCGTCGTCGACCCGCCGTCAGCCGGCTATCCGGCTCCCGGCCGCACCGACCCGGGCCGCCTCGCGCAGCTCCGCGTCCCGGCGGCGGCGCCGGGCCAGCACCACCCGCCGCTCGGCGGCCGTCAGCCCGCCCCAGACCCCGTACGGCTCCGGCTGGGCCAGCGCGTGCTCCCGACACTCCAGCAGCACCGGGCAGCGCGCGCACACCTGCTTGGCCTGCTCCTCGCGCGACAGCCTGGCCGCCGTCGGCTCCTTCGACGGAGCGAAGAACAGCCCCACCTCGTCCCGTCGGCAGGCCGCACCGGTGTGCCACGGGTCGTCCTCCCCCGCGGCGCCGACCGGGCCGCCCGGGGGCTGCGGCTGCGGGCGGACGGCCGGACGGCGCTCCAGCAACCGGGCGGGGGCGACTGGCGAAGTGGGGCGGGACTCGATCGGATGCAGCACGGCCGTACTCCTGACGAGGCTCTCGGACACGGGGGAACCTCGCTCCGCTGCCCGGCTGCGAGCCCCCGCTAGTCCAACCCGGGACCGGCCGCTGGGCCGCCTCCGGTGCGCAGCCGTACAAGAAGCGATGTGCGGGGTGACCTACCCCGCCCGACCGCGATTCATGCACACTGCACGCAATCGACTACGGAGTGCACTGGCGCAACGATGAACGCCCAGCCGGGAGTTGATGACCGGCCGGGCATTTCACCGGCGAATTCCGGTCAGTCGGTGCCGAGTTGCTTGCGGACCCACTCCTTGAGCTTCTTGCCCCGGCGCGGCTTGGCATTGCAACCGCCGAACAGTGCAACGCCCTTGACCCGCACCACCGGAGCGTACGGATCCGCCGCGGTCTGCTCCCGGACGTCGAACCCGCCGAAGATGCCGACCCCGGAGCCGTGCAGGCTCACGTTCTCCGGCACCCGGATCTCCACCCCGCCGAAGATCGCCGTGACGGTGATCTCCACCTCGGGGGACTCGAACACCGCGTCGCTCAGGTCGATCTCCACCCCGCCGAACGCGGTGAAGGCCGTGACGTGCGAGCCGACCCGCCAGCGGCCCTTGCGGGCGGCACCGCCGAAGATCGCCACCACCGACGGCGCCTCCTGGCGCGCGGGCGGCGCCGGCGCCGGCGCGGAGGCCGGCGCCGGGGCGTCCAGCGGCCGCTTCTCGAAGGAGAGCGGGCGGTGGGTGGGCAGGTCCCGGGTCAGCGGCGCCAGGTCGCCGAAGGTCTTGGCGGCGTACGCGGCCCCGATCCGCTCGGCGTGCTCGTCCGCGTCCAGCCGGCCCTCGGCGTAGGCGTCCCGCAGCAGCTCCGCGACCCGCTCGCGGTCGGCGTCCGAGACGCGCAGCTCGGCCTCCGCCACCGGGGCGTGCAGGGGCTGCGGCTTCGCCAAGGGCTCGGGCCGGGGCTCGAGTCCGGGTTCGGTCATCGGTACGGGGGCCGGCACCGGCGGCTGCCCCGGCTGGTCCTGCGACGGCGAGTTGTCCACGGCCCAAGCCTAGTCGCTCGCACTGGTGCCCGAGTGAGCCCCGTCACGCAAGGCTCACCTGTCCGCATGCGCGCGATCGGCGGGTCCTACCCTGGATGGTGCTTCGCCGACGCAGCCGGATCACTGGACACCTAAGGACCGCCCCGATGGCTCCCACGCCAGACTTCGAGTACAGCGACCTGCTCCCCCTGGGCGCTGACCCGACCCCGTACCGCAAGCTGACCTCCGAGGGTGTCTCCACCATCGAGGCCGGCGGTCGCACCTTCCTCCAGGTCGAGCCCGAGGCGCTGCGGCTGCTCACCGCCGAGGCGATGCACGACATCTCGCACTACCTGCGCCCCGCGCACCTCGCCCAGCTGCGCCGCATCCTGGACGACCCGGAGGCGAGCCCGAACGACCGCTTCGTGGCGCTCGACCTGCTGAAGAACGTCAACATCTCGGCCGGCGGCATCCTCCCGATGTGCCAGGACACCGGCACCGCGATCGTCATGGGCAAGCGCGGCCAGAACGTGCTCACCCGGGGCGGCGACGAGTCCGCCATCGCGCGCGGTGTGTACGACGCCTACACCAAGCTCAACCTGCGCTACTCCCAGATGGCCCCGGTGACCATGTGGGAGGAGAAGAACACCGGCAACAACCTGCCGGCCCAGATCGAGCTGTACGCCACCGACGGCGACGCGTACAAGTTCCTCTTCATGGCCAAGGGCGGCGGCTCCGCCAACAAGTCGTACCTGTACCAGGAGACCAAGGCGATCCTGAACGAGGCGAGCATGCTCTCGTTCCTGGAGCAGAAGATCCGCTCGCTCGGCACCGCCGCCTGCCCGCCGTACCACCTGGCCATCGTGATCGGCGGCACCAGCGCCGAGTTCGCGCTCAAGACCGCCAAGTACGCCTCCGCGCACTACCTGGACAACCTGCCGACCTCCGGCAACGCCAGGACCGGCCACGGCTTCCGCGACCTGGAGCTGGAGGCCAAGGTCACCGAGCTGACCCAGAAGATCGGCATCGGCGCCCAGTTCGGCGGCAAGTACTTCTGCCACGACGTGCGCGTGGTCCGCCTGCCCCGGCACGGCGCCTCGCTGCCGGTCGCGATGGCCGTCTCCTGCTCCGCCGACCGCCAGGCGCTCGGCAAGATCACCGCCGAGGGCGTGTTCCTGGAGCAGCTGGAGACCGACCCGGCGAAGTACCTGCCGGACACCACCGACGAGCACCTGGACGACGACGTGGTGCGCATCGACCTCGACCAGCCGATGTCCGCGATCCGCGCCGAGCTCTCCAAGTACCCGGTGAAGACCCGGCTCTCGCTCACCGGCACCCTGGTCGTGGCCCGGGACATCGCCCACGCCAAGATCAAGGAGCGCCTGGACGCCGGCGAGGGCATGCCCAAGTACCTCCAGGACCACCCGGTCTACTACGCGGGCCCGGCCAAGACCCCCGAGGGCTACGCCTCCGGCTCGTTCGGCCCGACCACGGCCGGCCGGATGGACTCCTACGTCGACCAGTTCCAGGCGGCCGGCGGCTCGATGGTCATGCTCGCCAAGGGCAACCGCAGCAAGCAGGTCACCGACGCCTGCGCCCGGCACGGCGGCTTCTACCTGGGCTCCATCGGCGGCCCGGCCGCCCGCCTCGCCCAGGACTGCATCAAGAAGGTCGAGGTGCTGGAGTACGCCGAACTCGGCATGGAGGCCGTCTGGCGCATCGAGGTCGAGGACTTCCCGGCCTTCATCGTCGTCGACGACAAGGGCAACGACTTCTTCCGCGAGACGACGGAGGGCCCGCTGATCACCAACCTGCGGGTCCGCTCCAAGGAGTAGTCCGCCCGCAGGGACCCCGGCAGCCAGCCGCACCCGACCGCCCCGGACGCGCCCCGCGCCCGGGGCGGTCGCGCGTCGCACGGCGGGTCGTCCGGGGACCGTCACCCCCGCCGGGGGCCGAGCCGGCCCGACCGCCGCTACGCGTCGAAGTCGTACTCCAGCACGTAGGAGGCGGCGTCGAGGATCATCTCGTTGAGCTCCACCACCTGGCCCTCGTCGGCGAAGGCGGTGCGGCAGATCAGGATGACCGGGGTGCCGGCGGAGAGTTCCAGGCGGGTCGACTCCTCGGCGCTCGGCATGCGGGAGCGGACCTCCTCGCGGAAGTGCACGGGCTTGGCGCCGATCTCGGCGAGCCGGGCGTAGGTGCCGCCGGGGCCGGTGTCCTCCCGGGTGATGGCCGTTCCGGCGACCAGGACGGCCGGCAGGTACGACGTCGAGAGCAGCACCGGCTTGCCGTCCAGGACGAAGCGGCGGTGCCGCACGCACATCGGCATGCCGGGGTCCACCCCGAGCACCCGGGCGACGTGCTCCGGCGCGCCCTGCTCGGTGACGGAGACCTGGTCGACCACCAGGCTGCGGTTGTCGATGTCCGCGGACCATATCGACCGGCCGGAGCCCCACTGCCCCTGCGCCAGCCGCTGGATGCCGCGCCGGCGCAGCGGCCGGAAGTCCCGGACGAACACCCCCGCGCCCCGGCGGGCCTCCGCGATGCCCTCGCTCTGCAGCACGCCGAGCGCCTGACGGGCGGTCATCCGCGCGACGCCGTACTCGTCCATCAGGTCGTTCTCGCCGGGCAGCCGGTCACCGGCGCGGTAGCGGCCGCCGTCGATGGCCGCCCTCAGGGAGTCGGCGATCCGCTGGTACTTGGGCTGCTTGTCGCCACTGCTGCCGGTCATCGCCGCTCCCTCTCCGCCGTCAATCCTAGGGGCGCCCGCGGTCGCCGGTAAGGAGATACGACCGTTGACATCTCTAGAGATATTAGCTTCTCTAGAGATGCTGGCCAGTCGCCTACCGGAGCGAGGAGCAGCACGGTGAGCATCCGACACCACGACACCCGGGCCTACCGGCCGCAGGTGGGCGAACTCGTCCTCGACCTCAGGACCGGACGCACCGGCGTCTACATGGGCACCATCGGCGGCGAGCACTACCTGCGCCCCGAGGGCGGCGGCCGCGAATGGACGGCCGAGCCGAGCCACGTCTCACCCGTCCCCGAGCCCCGCGATTCGGCTGATTGAGATCGGCGCCGTAATTGCGGTGAAACCCACGCAAACCACGGCATTCGGGACCGGCTAATCCCCCCGCTGAATCCGGAATTCCGGAACACCGCGCATCCGCCGCCGGGCACGTTACGGATGACGCCGGTCACCATGCGTGCACCACGGGCGCTAATCGGCCACCGCGGTGCACCCGCACACGAATTGGCGCGCACATAACCGGCAGCGCCCCGCGCCCGGACGGGGACGCGGGGCGCACGGGCCGGAAGGGCTTACGGGTGGCCGCCGATGACGCTCTCCGGCCGGTAGGGGCCGCCCGGTTCACCGGTGGCCGGTGCGGGGTCGTCCACGTGCTCGTCGCCGAACAGGTCGTCCTCGAGCGCGGCCTTCTGCGCGTCGGTCGGAGCGGTGTACTCGGTCGGGTTCGAGGACACGGCCACCGCGCCCTCGACAGCCTTGCCCGCCTCCACAGCGGCGGCCGGGGCCTCGGACGTCGCCGCATTAACGGGCGCCGCCGGCACCGGGGTCTCGCTCTGGTCGTTGGCCATTGGGCGGCCGCCTTTCGGTCATCAAATGTGTCCAGCCCGACCTCCGTGGCGCGGGCGCGCGGACAGTATCGTAGGGTTGATTAAATGTCCGATAAACATCGTGCGGCTTGCGGCGCCGTCCGGCGGAGTCGGGCGTCCGCCTAAGCTGAACCGCCACGGCGGACCGCCGAGCGCCCTTTCGCGGAATCGACACCACAGGCCATCGGGGGACTTCATGGAGCTTCGGGAGACGCCGCAGGCCCCTGCGCTGCGCTTCCAAGTCCTCGGTCCGGTCCAGGCCTGGCTCGACGGCAGACCCCTCTCGCTCGGTTCTCCCCAGCAGCAGGCGGTCCTGACCACCCTTCTCCTGCACTCCGGACGGCCGGTCACCACCCAGGACCTGGTCGACGCCCTCTGGGGGGACCGCCCGCCCACCCAGGCCGTGGCCGCGCTGCGCACCTACGTCTCCCGGCTGCGTTCCGTCATCGAACCCCGGCGGGAGGTCCGCCGCCCCGCCGAACTGCTGGTCTCGGTCGCCGACGGCTACGCCCTGCGCATCCCCGGCGAGTCCCTCGACCTGGCGGTCTTCGAACGGCTCTCCGGCGAGGCCGCGGCCGCCCGCGCCTCGGGGGACAAGCGCGAGGCGCACCGGCTGCTCGCCCAGGCGCTCGACCTGTTCAGCGGCCGCCCGCTCACCGGCGTCCCCGGGCCCTACGCCGAGGCCCAGCGGCTGCGGCTGGCCGAACGCCAGGTCGCGGCCGCCGAGGAACTGTGCGCCGCCGCCCTGGACATCGGCCTGCACGCCGAGATCGTCGGCGACCTCAACAACCTGACGGCCGAACACCCGCTGCGCGAGCGGCTGCGCGAACTGCTGATGCTGGCGCTGTACCGCTGCGGACGCCAGGCGGAGGCGCTCGGCGTCTACACCGACACCCGCAAGCTGCTGATCGAGGAGCTCGGGGTCGAACCGGGCGCGGGCCTGTCCGCGATGCACACCCGCATCCTGGCCGCCGACCCGGAACTCGTCCTCCCGGTCGCGCCCGCCCGGGCCGCCCGCGAGGACGGTCCGGCCGCACCTCACCCTCCGGCCCAACTCCCGGCGGACGTATCGGACTTCAGCGGCCGCAGCGAGCTGGTGAGCGACCTCTCGGCAGTCCTGATGAACGCCACCGGCCAGGCCGTGGTGGTCACCTCACTGGCCGGCATCGGCGGTGTCGGCAAGACCACCCTCGCGGTGCACGTCGCCCACCGCGTCCGCTGCGAGTTCCCGGACGGGCAGCTGTACGTCGACCTGCGCGGCGCCGGCGCCTCACCGGCCGACCCGGTGGTCGTGCTGGGCGACTTCCTGCACGCCCTCGGCGTCACCGACGCCCCCGACTCGCTGGACCAGCGCGCCGCCCTCTACCGTTCGCTGCTCGCCAACCGCCGGATGCTGATCCTGCTCGACAACGCGCGCGACGCGGACCAGATCCAGCCGCTCATCCCCGGGGTCTCCGGCTGCGCCGTGCTCGCCACCAGCCGTTCCCGGCTGGCCGACATCCCCGGCGCCCAGCTGTTCGACGTCGAGGAGCTGACCCCGGCCGAGGCACTGGCGCTGTTCTCGGCCATCGTCGGCGAACACCGGGTCCTCGCCGAACCGGAGGCGGCCATGAAGGTCGTCACCGCCTGCGGCTTCCTGCCGCTGGCCGTCCGCATCGCCGCCGCCCGGCTGGCCAGCAGACCACGCTGGAGCGTCTCCGACCTGGCCAGTCGGTTAGCCGACCAGCGTCGGCGGCTGGACGAGCTCCAGCTGGGCAACCTCGCCGTGGAGACCACCATCGGGCTCGGCTACGGACAGCTGTCCCCGGCCGAGGCCCGTGCCTTTCGGCTGCTCGCCCTGATCGACTCCCCCGACGTTCCGCTGGCGGCGGCGGCCGCACTGCTCGGTGTGGACGAGCGCACCGCCGAGGACCTCGCGGAGGCGCTGGTCGAGGCGAACATGCTGGAGTGCTTCACCCCCGGCCGCTACCGCTACCACGACCTGCTCCGGCTCTACGCCCAGCGGCAGAACGAGCGGATCGGGGACGCCGAGGAGCAGGAGCGGGCGGTGCTGCGGCTGCTCGACCTGCTGATCCCGACCGTCCGCAACGCGGCCCAGGTCATCGAGCCGGACGACCCGCTGCCCGAACTGCTCACCCCGCTCACCTCGCCGGGGCTCGGCCTGCCGACCAGCCGGGCCGCCGGGGACTGGCTGCGGACCGAGGGCTCCCTGCTGCTCAGCGCCGTCGAGGCCGCCGCGGGTGGCCCCGGCACCCTGCAGCGGGCGGCCGTCGACCTGCTGAACTACCTGTTCAGCATCGACCCGGACCCGACCCGCGGCCCGCGCGTCCTGCCGGTCCTCCAGGCCATGGGCGAGGACGCCCAGCGCCGCGGCGACTCGGCCGGGATCGCCCGGGTGTACTTCGCCCTCGGCACCCTGCAGTCCATCACCAGCGACTTCCACGGGTCGGAGCAGTCCTTCCGCCGGAGCCTGGACCACCAGACGGCGGACGAGCCGACCGTGCTGCTGCTGGCCACGGCGAACATGCTCGGCGTCATCCTGAGCGTCGGCAACCGCCCGGCCGAGGCACTGCCCTTCCTGGAACAGGGCCGCGCCATCAACCGGCAGGTCGGCACGTCGATCGGCGAGGCCCGGATCGTCAGCAACATGGCCCGGGTGCAGCACCGGCTCGGCATGATCGAGACGGCCGTCCAGTCCGCCGGCGAGGGTGTCGCCGCCGCACGGGCGTCCGACAACGGCCCCCTGCTCGCCCAGACGCTCTACCAGCTCGGCGTGGTGCTCTCCACCGCCGAGGCCGTCCCGCACCTGCGCGAGGCCCACCAGCTGTTCCGGTCCCAGCAGAACGCGCTCTGGGAGGGCTACGCCCTGGCCCGCCTGGCCTCCGCGCTCCTCGCCGCGGAACAGCCGGCCGAGGCCGCCGAAGCCGCCGGCGAGTCGCTCGCGATCGGGCAGGACATGGGGTCCGCCTACTGCCAGGGCCTGGCCAACGCCGCCCTGGGCGAGGCACTGCTCGCCTTGGCCCAGCCGGCCCGCGGGCTGGCCTGCCTCCAGGAGGCGCACGCGATCTTCACGAGGCTCGGTGTGCCGGAGGCCTCACCCGTGGCGGACCTCATCTCGCGCCAGCACACCGAGCCCGTTCCCTCTCCCCCCGCGCCGTGAGGTGCCCGCCCCCCGACGGGGCACCTCCCCCGATCCGCGCGTCGGCGCTCCCGCAGCCCCCCGGCTGCGGGAGCGCCCTCAACGCTTCCCCGGCGCTGGACCCAACTGTGCACTGCGCCGATTGACGTTCGATAAACGACCGGTAGCCGGCCTGCCGAGCGGCGAACCGCAGGTCGGAGCCGCCGCACCCGGCGCGTCGTGCGGCGTGCGGGGCCCGGCGCACCACCCTCGCCCGCACCGCAGTGCTTCCGCGCAACCGGTCCAGATCGGCCCATGCATGACGAGTTGGCTGGAAACGGACCCCATGGCGCAGTGATCACGCATATTCTCAGATGCCAGTACGCACACGAGTGTCCGCCGACGACGTGTCGGGGTGCAGGCCGTCCGTGTGGTGCGGGGAGCGTGACGTACCGCCACCGGCAGCCGCCCGCGAGGCTGCGGAGGAGCCGACCGGAGGCCACGGGTGGAAGGGTGCCTCTCAACGTGACGACCGGACAGATATCCGACTCGTTCCCCGTCGGTGAGGACGCCGACGACGACGGACCCGACGTGCGGCGGCGCCGCGCGACGCGCGCCCTGCAGGCCGTCGCCTTCGACACCATCGGCGCCGGGTACGGCGAGGCCTTCCCCGCCAAGCACGGCCAGTTGGAGTGCGGGAGCCGCCTGCTCGCCGACCTCGAACCGGGGGCCCGGGTGCTGGACGTGGGCTGCGGCACCGGCGAGCCGACCGTCCGCCAGCTGACCGCGGGCGGGCTTCGGGTGACGGCGCTGGACCTCTCCGACGTGATGCTCGACCTGGCCCGCCGCACGCCCCACCCCGGGCCCCACCCGCCCGATTTCCATCGGATCGACCTGTACGATCTGGCCACCCGGCGCGCCGACCGGGTCTGGGGCGTCCCCGGGCTCGGCCCCGAGGGCCGCGGCACCTTCGCCGCCGTCACCGCGTTCTTCTCCCTGATCCTGCTGCCGCTGGACGAAATCCCGGTCGTGCTGGGCCGGCTGCGCGAACTCCTGCGGCCGGGCGGGCTCCTGGCGCTCGGTATGGTCGAGGCGGACCTGGATCACGTTCCGCCTCCGTTCCTCGGCAGAGAGCTGCGGATCAGCGGGTATCTGCGGGAGGATCTGGAACGGGTTCTGGTCGCGGCCGGTTTCGCCGTCGAGGATTCCTCGGGGCGTCCGTACGCGCCGGCCAGCACCGCGCTGCCGCCGGAGGAACAGCTGTTCCTGTGCTGTCGACGCGTCGGCTGACCGACCGCTCGACCAGGACGACCGCTCCCCACCGGACGGCAGCTCGACACAGGACGACCAGAACGACCCGCAACCACCAGGACGACCAGCGACCAGCAGGACGACCAGCGACCAGCGACCACCAGGACGACCCGCCACGACCAGGACGGCCACCGTCCGCCCGCCCGCCGACCAGCACACCCACCGACCACACCGAATCCAGGACAGGCAGCCGTGCGCGACCAGCTCAAGACCGAGGCGGAGCAGCCGCCCGCCGTCCCGGGCCAGCGCCGCCGGGTCCCGGCCCGGGCCCAGGCCCCGGCGAAGCCGCCGACGGCACGGCCGGGGCGCCTCGACGTGGCCGACCGCCTCGCCTACCTCGACGCGGCGACCCGGCGGATCAACAGCGCCCTCGACCTGTCCGCGACCCTGCGCAACATCGGCCGGGTGCTGGTGCCGACCCTCGCCGACGCGGCCGTCGTGCACCTGCGCGACCCGCTGCCCAACGTGGAGCGCGAACCCGGCTTCCCGGACGAGCTGCGGATCCACCACAGCACCGGCACCCGGATCGGCCGCCGCGGCCGCAAGGGCGGCGCGGACGAGCGGCACCGCTCCCGGTACGGCTCCCGCTCCACCGCCGACCCCGGGCCCGCCGTGCCCGTCACCCGCGGCGGCGCGCTCGCGCACACCCTGCTGAGCCGCCGCCCCGCCGAGTCGGCGGTGCTCGGCACACCCGAGGCCGAGCGCGCCGAGACGCTGCTGCGCGAGCTGTACGGCAGCCGCGGGCTGGCCCGGCTGGCCGCCGGCACCTCGGTCCTCGCGCTGCCGCTGCGCGGCCGCAAGGCCGTGCTCGGCCTGCTGGTGCTGATCCGCCGTCCCCCTGAACGCACCGGCCGTCCGGCCTTCGACGCGGCCGACACCGCGACCGCCGCGCACCTGGCCACCCAGGCCGGACTGGCCGTGGACACCGCGCTGCGGTACGCCCGCGAGTGGGAGATAGCCAACGAACTCCAGCGCAGCATGCTGCCGTTGCGGCTGCCGCAGCCGCACGGCGTCCGGCTCGCCCAGCGCTACCTGCCCGGCGAGCGCGGCGCGCAGGTCGGCGGCGACTGGTACGACGCGGTGCCGCTGCCCGGCAACCGGATCGCCCTGATCGTCGGCGACGTGATGGGCCACTCGCTCACCTCGGCCGCCATCATGGGCCAACTGCGCACCAGCGCGCAGACCCTGGCCGCGCTCGACCTGCCGCCGCACGAGGTGCTCTATCACCTGGACGAGCAGGCGCAGCGCCTCGGCCGCGAACAGCACCTGGCGACCTGCGTGTACGCGGTGTACGACCCGATCGCCAACCGGGTGGTGCTGGCCAACGCCGGGCACGTCCCGCCGGTGCTGGCCCGCCCGGACGGCACGGCCGAGTTGGTGGAGCTGGACTCCGGGGCGCCGATCGGGGTCGGCGGGGTGGACTTCAGCTCCGTCGAGCTGCCCGCGCCGCCCGGTTCGGCGCTGCTGCTGTTCACCGACGGCCTGGTGGAGACCCGCAGCCGTCCGCTCAGCGACGGCCTCGAGGTGCTCCGGGCCAGGATCGCCGCCGCCCGCTGGCAGTCCCCCGACCAGTTGTGCCAGGAGGCGCTGCGGATCCTGCCGCCCGGGGACCGCGGCGACGACATCGCCCTGCTGGGCGCCTGCTTCGACGGCATCCCGGCCGGGGACGTCGCGCACTGGTACCTGCAGCCGCGCAACGAGACGCCGGGCCGGGCGCGCCGGCTGGCCGCGCACACGCTGCGCCGCTGGGGGCTGGACGAGTTGAGCGGCGCGACCGAGCTGATGGTCAGCGAGCTGGTGACCAACGCCGTCCAGCACGCGACCAGGCCGATCACCCTGAGCCTGGTGCGCACCACCCGGCTGCGCTGCGAGGTCGGTGACGACAGTCCGCTGCTGCCGCGCCCCCGCCGCACCGGCCCGGAGGACGAGCGCGGGCGGGGGCTGCAGATAGTGGCCCGGTGCGCGGACCGCTGGGGCGCGACCCGGCTGGGCACCGGCAAGGTGGTCTGGTTCGAGCAGCGGCTGCCCCGGTAGCCGTACGCCCGGCGGGGGCGCTCCCGCCGGGCGCGTGCGCGCCGCCCTGCCGCGTTCGGGCGGGCCGGTGCCTCGCCTGCCGCGCTCTCGGCCGACCGGCGCGCCGCCCGCCGCGCTCGTGGCGGCCGGCGGCCGGTGCGTCGCCCGCCGCGCTCTCGGCGGCTGGTGCGTCGCCTGCCCGCTCCCGGGCGGGCCGTCACACTCCGGCGGGCTCCTTCGCCGGCTGCTGCTCCAGTCCGGCGATCAGCTGCTCGCCCTCCATGTCGACCCTCGGCACGATCTTCTCCAGCCGCTTCGGGAACCACCAGGCCGCTTCGCCGAACAGCGCCATGGCGGCCGGCACCAGCGCCATCCGCACCACGAAGGCGTCCACCAGCACGCCCACCGCGAGGGCGAAGCCGATCGGCTGGACGATCGGGTCGTGGCCGAGGACGAAGGCGCCGAACACCGAGATCATGATCAGCGCGGCCGCGGTCACCACCCGGGCACCGCCCTTCACCCCGCCGACGACCGCCTCGCGCGGCGCCTTGCCGTGCACGTGCTGCTCCTTCATCCCGGAGACCAGGAACAGCTCGTAGTCCATCGCCAGTCCGAACAGCACGCCGATCAGCAGGATCGGCACGAAGCTGACCACCGGCCCGACCTTCGGCACGTCGATCAGGCCGTCCAGCCAGCCCCACTGGTAGACCGCGACCACCGCGCCGAGCGAGGCCCCGATGCTGAGCAGGAAGCCGAGCACCGCCTTGAGCGGCACCAGCACCGAGCGGAAGGCGAGCGCCAGCAGCACCAGGGCGATGCCGACGATCACGGCGACGAACGGCGGCAGGGCCTGGCCGAGCTTGGTGGACACGTCGATGTTGGCGGCCGTGGTGCCGGTGACGGCGACGTCCGCGCCGGTCGCCGACTTGAGCCCGGCGCGCTGGCCGCGGATCTCGTCGACCAGCGCCCTGGTGTCCGCGTGGTCGGGGCCGGTCTGCGGGATGACGGGCACCAGGGCCGTCGCACCGGTCCGGTCGGCCTGGGGCGGCAGCAGCGTTGCGACGCCCTTGAGGGTCTGCAGCCTGCCGGCCACCGCCTGCACCGCCTGGTCCGGCCGCGGCGCCTCACGGGCGTCCACCACGACCACCAGCGGTGCGTTGAAGCCCGGCCCGAAGTGGCCGCTGACCAGGTCGTACGCCCTGCGGGCGTCCGTCCCGACGGCCTGGGAACCGCCGCCCGGCAGGCCGAGGTCGAGGCTCGCGGCGGGCACCGCGAGGGTGCCCAGTCCGGCCAGGCCGACCAGCAGCACCGGCAGCGGGCGGCGGACCACGAAGCGCGCCCAGCGCTCGCCCATGGTGGTCCCGCCGCCGGCGGCCCGCGCCCGCTTCCACACCGGCAGCCGGTCGATCGCGCGGCCGACGAAGCCGAGCACCGCGGGCAGCAGGGTGATCGCGACCAGGACGGCCACCACCACGGCCCCGGAGGCGGCCAGCCCCATCGTGGTGAGGAACGGGACGCCGGCCACGGCGAGCCCGGCGAGCGCGACGACGACGGTCAGCCCGGCGAAGACCACGGCGCTGCCGGCGGTCGCGGTGGCGCGGGCGGCGGCCTCCTCGGGCTCCAGGCCCTCGTGGAGGTGGCGGCGGTACCGGAAGAGGATGAACAGCGCGTAGTCGACCCCGACGGCGAGACCGACCATCAGGGCCAGCACCGGCGCGGTGGTGATGATCTCGAAGCCCCCGGTGAGCGCGAGCAGGCCGGCCATGACCGCGCCGACGCCGGCCAGCGCGGTGAGCAGCGGCAGTCCGGCGGCGACCAGGGTGCCCAGGGTGATCACCAGCACCACCCCGGCCACCACCAGGCCGATCGCCTCGGTGCCGCCTTCGACCTGGGCCAGCCGGTTGTACGCGTCGCCGCCGAAGGCCACCTCCAGCCCGGCCGAGCGGGCCGGTTCGGCGGCGGCCTTCACGGCCTCGCGCTGCTGGTCGGTGACGTCGGCGAGCTTGCGGTCGAAGGAGACCAGCGCGATGGCGGCCTTCCCGTCCGGGGAGACGGCGCCGGTCGCGTACGGGTCGGGCACCGCGGCCACGCCCGGGACGCGGGCGATCCGGGCGACGGCCTCGCCGACCGCTGCGCCGGCCTCGGGCGTCCTGACGCCCCCGGGGCCCTCGGTGGCGAAGACGACCTGGGCGGAGCCGTGGCCCTGCTCGGGGAAGGTGCCCTTGATCTTGTCCAGGGTGGTCTGCGCCTCGGTGCCGGGCACCTTGAACTCGTCGCTGGTCTTGCCGGCGAAGGCCCCCGCGGCTCCGCCGACCGCGATCAGCAGGGCGATCCAGACGGCCAGTACGGCGCGTCTGCTCCGGAAGCAGTGGCGGCCCAGCCGGTACAGGTACGTGGCCATGGGTTCCCTCGGTCATCTCGTCGGACAGGCGGCTGCCTGGGCGGACGCCTCCCACCGTAGAACGAAGTTGGTCGAGTGACAAAGTTGAGCGACAAAATCGAGCGACATGGTTGTCCGACCGTGGCGCTACCCTGGCTGAATGGCTCATGTCCCCGCCTCCGAACGCCGACCGCAACTGGTCCAGGCCGCGATCGACCTGATGACCCGGGAGGGCGTCGCCGCCGGCAGCACCCGCGCCATCGCGGCCGAGCTGGGCGTGGCACAGGCGACGGTGCACTACACCTTCGGCACCAAGAAGGACCTCTACCGGGCCGTCGTCGAGCAGCTGAAGGCCGACTTCGTCGCCCAGGTGCGCGCCGCCTCCCCCGGGGACGGCTCCTTCGGCGAACAGGTCCGCACCCTGGTGCACGCGCTCTGGGAGGCCACCACCGGCGAGCACGGGCGGTGCGTCCTGCTGAGCGAGTTCGGGGCGCTGGCGATGCGCGACCAGGACCTGCGGGAGATCATGCTCGGGCTGCAACTCGACATCGAGGGCACCGCCACCGAGATGCTCACCGCCCTCGCGGCCGCCCACGGCCTCACCCTCGCCAGGCCCGCCCGGGAGATCGCCGTCCTCTTCCTCAGCGGCTTCGACGGGCTGACGACCCGCCACCTCACCGTGCGCCGACCGGGCGACCAGCCGGACCCGGCCACCCTGGAGGCGTTGGACCTGCTGGTCGCGACGACGGTCGGGCTCTGCCTGGGCACCCCGGCAACCGCTTAGCGGCCCGCGAGGGCACCCCCGGGCCCGGCGCCCCGTCCCGTGTCCCGGCCCGTCCCGCGTCCCGGCCCGTCAGGAGACGATGCGCACCGGCAGTTCGGCCAGCACCTCGCGCAGCGCCGCCGCGAAGCGCTCGTACTCCGCGCTGCGCGGCGAGCCCGGCCGGGTGGCCAGCCCGATCCGGCGCCCGGGCGCCGGCACCGCGAAGCGGACGACGGCCAGCCGGTCGGTGCGGCCGGCCTCGACCTCCAGGGCGGTCGCGGGCAGCAGGGTCACCCCGAGGCCGCCGGCGACGAGTTGGACCAGGGTGGACAGTCCGGCCGCACGGGTGGTGGAACCCGCCGGGTCGGTGCCGACCTCGCGGCAGATGTCCAGCGCCTGGTCGCGCAGGCAGTGGCCCTCCTCCAGCAGCAGCACGTCCAGGTCGAGCAGCACGTCGCGCGGGACGTCGGTCCGCCCGGCGAGCGGGTGCCCGGACGGGGCGACCAGGACGAAGTCCTCGTCGAACAGCGGAATGTCCCGGGTCTGCGGGGCCCCGCCGGCCGGCAGCGCGAGCAGCAGCACGTCCAGGCGCCCGGCGGCCAGGCCGTCCAGCAGCGAAGGGGTGCGCTCCTCGTGGACGTGCAGCTCCAGCTCCGGGAACCGGTCGCGGACCAGCTTCAGCACCAACGGCAGCAGGTACGGCGCCACCGTCGGGATCACCCCCAGGTGCAGCGGCCCGGTGAACGGCCGGCGGGCGGCCTCCACCTCCTCGGTCAGCGCCTGGAGCGAGGCGAGGACCCGACGCGCGTGCCGGTGCACCCGCTCCCCCAGCGGCGTGATGATCACCTTGCGCGTCGTACGCTCGACCAGTTGCGCGCCCAGCGACTCCTCCAGCGCCGCCACCGCCCCGGACAGCGCCGGCTGGCTGGTCCCGGTCGCCGCGGCGGCCTCCCGGAAGTGCCGGTGCTCGGCCACCGCCACGAACGCCCGGAGCTGGGCCACCGTCGGAGTGCGCGGGCCGCCCCGGCCTGCGGCACTCGCCATGGCCTGCTCGGCCTTGGCGGCGGTGGGCCTACGAGTGGTGGGCCGGGAGGCGGTCGGTTCGATACTGATAGCAATCTCCGATCAGACACCTCAAGTGTAGCCAATTCCGCTATCAGTCCACGGCCGACCGCTCAGCACTGCACCACAGCAATGTTCCTCCCCCGGGACACTGATAGCTCTACCCGATCAGTCCGAGCGCCTTCTGCTATTTCCCTGATCAGTCCACGATGTGGAATTGTGGTCACCGTCCGCAATCCGGGCAAACCTTCCCACCCTTACCCAGGAGAGCACACACATGCTTACGATCGGTGACCAGTTCCCTGCTTGGGCCCTCAAGGGCGTCGAAGGCCCGTCCGCTGACAAGCTGGAGATCAAGGACTACTCGTCGGAGGACCAGAAGGGTTGGAAGGTCGTCTTCTTCTGGCCGATGGACTTCACCTTCGTCTGCCCGACCGAGATCGCCGCGTTCGGCAAGCTGAACGACGAGTTCGCCGACCGTGACGCCCAGATCCTCGGCGTCTCCGGCGACTCCGAGTTCGTCCACCACGCCTGGCGCCGGGACCACAAGGACCTGGGCGACCTGCCCTTCCCGATGCTGGCCGACGTCAAGCACGAGCTGATGCGCGCCTGCGGCGTCGAGGGCGAGGACGGCACCGCCCAGCGCGCCGTCTTCATCGTCGACCCGAACAACGAGATCCAGTTCGTCATGGTGACCGCCGGCTCCGTCGGCCGTAACCCCAAGGAGGTCCTGCGGGTGCTGGACGCCCTGCAGACCGACGAGCTGTGCCCGTGCAACTGGAACAAGGGCGAGGACACCCTCGACGCCCAGGCCCTCCTGGCGGGCTGACCCATGGCCCTCGACGACCTGAAGGCCGCCCTCCCGGACTACGCCAAGGACCTCAAGCTCAACCTGGGCTCGGTCATCGGCAACTCCGACCTCCCCGCCCAGCAGCTCTGGGGCACCGTGCTGTCCTGCGCGATGGCCACCCGCAGCCCCGGTCTGCTGCGTGAGCTGGAGCCCGAGGCCAAGGCCAACCTCTCCCCGGAGGCGTACACCGCCGCCAAGGGCGCGGCCGCGATCATGGGGATGAACAACGTCTACTACCGGACGCTGCACCTGCTCTCCGACAAGGAGTACAGCACGATGCGCGCCGGCCTGCGGATGAACATCATCGGCACCCCGGGCGTGGAGAAGGTCGACTTCGAGCTCTGGTGCTTCGCGGTCTCGGCCATCAACGGCTGCGGCCAGTGCCTCGACTCGCACGAGGCCGTCCTGCGCAAGGCCGGCGTCGAGCGCGAGGTCATCCAGGCCTCGCTGAAGATCGCCGCCGTCCTCCAGGCCGTGGCCGGCGTCCTCGACTCCGAGGCCGCCCTCGCCGCCGTCAACGCCTGACGCACCCGGCCACCCGTACGACGGGCCCCTCCGCCTTCCGGAGGGGCCCGTCGGCGTTTTCCCGCTCCCGGCCCTCCCGGCTCCGCTACGGTGCCAGGCGATCCGTGCACGGAAATCGGTCCGGGAGGGAGCCGGGGTGTCCGACCACTCGGAGGGCGGCGGGGCGTTCCAGGTCGACCCCGACCTGCTCCACCTGGCCGCCGACAGGGCCGCCGCGACGGCGGGGCAGCTCCCCGGCCACGCGCGGGCCGTCCTCGACTCGGCCCACCGGACCGCCGCCGCTCTGCGCGGTCTCCACTGCGGCGCGGCGCTGGACGACTGCGCCAACGCCTGGCACGCACTGCTCGAGGAGCTCCGGACGGCCATGAGCGGACACGGGAGCCGTCTGGAGGAGGCCGCCCGCCGGTACCGGGGCGCCGACCGACGGGTCGCCGCCCGGTTCGGCCCGACGGCGGCCCAGCAGCGGGACTTCGTCCGGCACTTCGGGTAGCGGGCCGCGACCGTGGATCTCGCGACGCTGCGCGACACCGATGTCGCCGCCCTCCACGCGGCCGCCGACGCGTACGACGGACTGCGCGCCGCCCTGGGGCAGAACCTGGAGGACTGGCGCGGCGGAGTCGACCAGCCGCTCGCCGCCTCCGGCTGGGCCGGACCGGCGGCGGACGCGGCGACCCCGTCCCTGGCGCTCGCCGCCGGGGAGTTGAAGGCCGCCCAGGCCGAGGTCGGACAGCTCGGCAAGGTCCTGCGCGCCGGCGCGGACGCCCTGGTCCTCGCCCGGTCCGAGCTGCACAGGGCCCTGGAGGACGCCCGCACCGCCGGTATGAGCGTCACCGAGCACGGCGCCGTCACCTGGGAGCCGGCCCCGTACGCCGACCGGCACGACCCCGATCACCGGAGCATCGGCGAGCGGACCGCCACCGCGCTCGCCGCCCGCATCGCCACCGCCCTGGCCCGGGCCGACGCCGTCGACCGGGCCCTCGCCGCCCGGCTCCGGCACTACACCGCCCGCGCCCTCGACGGCACCGGCCTCGATCCCGACTCCGCCGCCAGGGACCGGCTCGACCCCGGCCTCGGCGTCCCGGCCCTGCTCCGGCTCGCCGTGCCTCCGGACGACGCCCCGCCCACCGAGGTGTACGCCTGGTGGAACGGCCTGCCCGCCGACGAGCAGCAGCGGCTGATCACGGACCACCCGGAGCTGGTCGGCAACCGCGACGGCATCCCCGCCGCCGCCCGCGACCGGGCGAACCGGATCCTGCTGCCCCGGCTCCTCGCGACGTACCAGGGCCACCCGCCGCCGCTCTCCGACCGGGACCGGCTCAGACTCGAGGGCTTCCGCAGGATCAGTGCGCGGCTGGCGGCCGCCGAGGGGCAGGACCCGCCGGTCCTCCTGCTCGGCATCGGCGAGGAGGGCCAGGGCCGCGCCGTCCTCTCCTTCGGCGACCCCGACACCGCCCGCGACGTCACCTCCCTGGTCGGCGGCATGGGCACCGAACTCCAGCGCATCGGCGGCGGCGACGCCGACCGGGCCAGGGCGGTGTACGACGCGGCCCGGCGGGCCGACCCCACCCGCAGCACGGCGTCCATCGCCTGGCTGGGCTACGACGCACCGCTCGGCCTCGACGTCGCGTCCCGGACCGCGGCCCGGGCCGGAGCCGACGCCTACCACCGCTTCCTCGCCGGCCAGCGCGCCACCCACCAGGGAGCCCCGGCGCACGTGACGGCGCAGGGCCACAGCTACGGCTCGCTCGTGGTCGGCCTGGCCGCCCAGCGCCCCGGCGGCCTCCCGGCCGACGACATCGTCCTGGTCGGCAGCCCCGGCACCGGAGCGGATCACGCCTCGGACCTCGGGGTGGGCACGGACCACGTGTACGTCGGGGCCGCCGCCCACGACCCCGTCTCCTGGGCTCCCGACCCGGCCGCCCTCGGCCCGGTGGCCCGGCTGCCCCCGAACGCGCGCTGGTACGGCACCGACCCGGCGAGCGCCGAGTACGGTGCCCACCGCTTCGCCGTGGCCGACGGGCCGCTGGGCCCCGCCACCCACTCGTCCTACTGGGACGACGGGCCCGGCGGGGACCACGCCTCGATCGACAACATCGGCCGGATCGTCAGCGGCCACGGCGACCGGATCACCACGGAGCACCGGCGCTGACGGGCCGGGGCCGCGGCCTGCGACCTCCGCGTCCGACTACTCGGCAGCGGCCTCCGCCGCCCGGGTGGGAGGCTCCGACGGGGCGGACTGGACCGCAGGGGCCGGCGCGGACGGCTGCGCCCCGTGCGCCGACTCGGAGGACCGCGCCGGCTCGGACGACCGCGCCGGCCCGGACGGCTGCGCCGGGTGGGCCGCCGCCGTGCGTTCGGCGGCCTCGCGGGCGGCTTCGAGGGCGGTGAACACCTCCTGGCCGGCCTCGTTGCGGCGGCGCAGGTGGGTGACCACGGTGTTGGTGACGGCGATCAGCGGGACGGCGACCACCGCGCCGCCGATGCCGCCGATGATGCCGCCGGCCGCGACGCCGAGGACCACGCCGAGCGGGTGGACCCGAACGGCCCGGCCGAGGATCAGCGGCTGGAGGATGTGGCTCTCCACCTGCATCACCACGATCAGCACCACCAGCACCATCAGCGCCGTCCACGGCCCCTGGGTGACCAGGGCGATCAGGACCGCGACGGTACCGGTGACCAGGGCGCCGACCAGCGGGACGAAGGCCCCCAGGAAGATGATCACGGCCAGCGGTACGGCGAGCGGCACGCCCAGCAGTTCGATGCCGACACCGATGCAGACCGCGTCGATGAAGGCCACGCAGACCGTGCCGCGCACGTACGCGGTGAGCGTGATCCAGGCCTTGGGGCCGGCGCCGGCCATCGCGAAGCGGGAGTGCCGGGGCAGGCCGCGCAGCGCCCAGTTCCAGATCCGCGAGCCGTCGTAGAGGAAGAAGAAGGTGGTGAAGAAGGTCATCAGCAGCGCCGTCAGCACCTCGACGGCGATCTGCGCGCCCGTGATGGAGGCCGAGGTGAGCTGGTCGCTGTTGGTGCTGATGGCCTTGGTGATCTGGTTGGCGAAGTCGGTGATCTGCTGCTGGGTCAGGTGCAGCGGTCCGGTCACCAGCCAGTCCCGCAGCTGGTTGACACCGGTCTTCACCTGGTTGGTGACGTCCGGGAGGTTGGTGGTGACCTGCCACACCACGAACCAGCCGACCAGCCCGATCCCGGCCAGTCCGCTCAGGAACACCCCGCCCGCGGCGAGCGAGCGCGGCACCCCGCGCCGGCGGAGCCAGGAGACGGAGGGCTCCAGCAGCGCGGAGATCAGCAGCGAGGCCAGCACCGAGAAGGCGACCAGCCGCAGCATGTCGACGACGTAGAAGACGACGTACAGCGCGGCCCCGAGCAGCAGCAGCCGCCAGGTCGACTCGGCGGCCACCCGGAGCCCCCACGGCACCGCCTCGGCGGGGGTGGCGGGCCGGCCCGGGTGGTACTCCCGCCCGAGGGCGGCGTTGGCGGCCGGTGCGGGCGGGGCGGCCGCCGGTGCCCCCGACGGCGCTGCCGCGGCCGGCGCGGTCGCGGAGGCCCCGGGGGCCGGGGCGCTCCCGGCCGGATCGGCGGCCGGCGCCGGATCGGCGCGCGGGACCGGGACCGGCCCGACCGCCTCGGCCAGGACCGGTACGTGGAGCTCGTGCGGATCGGCCGCCATCGCGGCGCGTCGACGCCGTTCGATCACGGCAGCCGCGCTGGCCACCACAGCCATGCCCTTGGCCACGGCCTTGAAGGCCTTTCCGCCCCGCGCCATCCTCGCTACCACCGCTTCCCCGCTGAACCGCCGAGCCGGCGGGACGCCGTGGGACCCGCCACGGCCGTCAAGGGATGACGCTACCCGCCGGGGGCCGGAGGAGTCCGCCGGGCCGGGGGTTCGGTTCGATCACCCTGGTCCACGGACTCGGGCAAATCACCGCATCACGGGTGGTTTCGCCCATACGGCGCGGGGGAGGAATCCGAACGGGATGACGAGTCGTCCCACTCAGGCCAACTGTCGGCGGACCGGCCGGCGCGGGAAGCAACCAGGACCCCTTCCCGCGCCCCGCGTCCGCACCCCGGGGCCGCACCGCCCGCGAGCGCACTGGTCAGCGCAGCCCGGGCGGCGCGGCCCGCCCCGTCCCCCGGGGGAGCCGGTGCGGTGCGGGCCGGCAGGAGAACGCGACGGCCCCCGGCCGCTGCTCGTCGAACGGGACGAGCAGCGGCCGGAGGCCGTACGGAGTGCACCGCTTCGGCGCTCACCGAGTGCACCGCTTCGGCGCTCACCGAGTGCACCGCTTCGGCGCTGGTGGCCGCTGGGCGGTTCCGGAGCCTTCGGCGACCGGGCCCCGGGCCGGACGGTGCCCCGGACCGAGGGCCCGGCACCGAGGGCCCGGCGCCACGGGCCTAGTACCAGTTGTGCGCCTGCCAGAACGACCAGGCACCGCAGGGGCTGCCGTAGCGGCTGTTCATGTAGCTCAGGCCCCACTTGATCTGGGTGGCGGGGTTGGTGCGCCAGTCGGCACCGGCCGAGGCCATCTTGGAGCCGGGCAGCGCCTGGACCAGGCCGTACGCGCCGGAGCTCTTGTTGGTCGCGGTGTAGTCCCAGCCGCTCTCGCGCTTCACGATCTGGCTGAAGCACTGGAACTGCGCGTCGCTGCCGACGATCTGCCGGGCCATGTCCTGGACGGAGCCGGGGCTGACCGAGACCGCCGGAGTGCTGTCGTCGTCGACCGCGGCCATCGCCGAACGCGCCTTGGAGCGGTTGGCGGCCTCGGCGGCGCGCTGGTCGGCGGCGGCCTTGGCGGCCTTGTCCGCGTCGGCCTTGGCCTGGGCGTCGGCCTTCGCCTGGGCGTCCGCGGCGGCCTTCTGGCGCGCGGCCTCCTCGGCGGCCTTCTGCTCGGCGGCGGCCTTGGCCGCGGCGTCGGCGGAGGCCTGCTGGGCGGTCGCCTGCTGGCCGATGTTGTCACTGATGGTCTGCGCCTGGGCGCCAGAGGGGACTTCGGCAAGCAGGGTCGCGCCGGCGACGTCGACCGTCTGCGTCGTCTTGCCCTCGCTGCCCGAGGCCATGCCCACGACGGCACCGACAGCGGTGACGGCGGTGGCGGAGGCCACAGCGACTCCCCGGACCGAGATCCGAGTCACATGGATTCCTTCCAGCATCG
This sequence comes from Kitasatospora sp. NPDC048194, assembly GCF_043202455.1. NCBI lineage: Bacteria > Bacillati > Actinomycetota > Actinomycetes > Kitasatosporales > Streptomycetaceae > Kitasatospora > Kitasatospora sp. NPDC048194. The sequence continues at coordinate 41,982 of NZ_JBIDAK010000001.1, read as the reverse complement.
CCCATGCGTGACCGTACGGGCGCAACATGCCCCTTGGCACGGACCTCCGTTGGGTCTTCCGGTCACGGGAGGTACTGGCCCGGCGTCCGGCCGAGGTGAGTTCGACCGGGCGTTGGAATTCGGGCGGCGTACGGCTCGTCGGTCTTCAATTGTGCGTCCACCGACGGAAGTTGGCGGACCATCCGGGGCCTGACCTCCGGGGTCCGGAAGCCCTGCCGCGCCGTACGCGGGGCCTGACAGAACCCTCACCATGCCGCACCGGGCACTGTCGACGCAATTCCCGCCTGCGTGGCGCATGTCACATTCACCGGGCGGGAGTTCCCCGGACAGAAAGCACTCGATGTGATGAAAGGGACAGGGCCCGCCCCCTCAGGAGCGGGCCCCGCAGCGCGAGTTGAACCTATTGTCCGACTATGCCCCGATCAGGATCGGTTCACGGGTGGATGTCCTCCAGCATCTCCGTGACCAGCGCCGCGATCGGGGAGCGCTCCGAGCGGGTGAGCGTGATGTGGGCGAAGAGGGGATGCCCCTTCAACTTCTCCACCACCGCCACCACACCGTCGTACCGGCCGACCCGGAGGTTGTCCCGCTGCGCCACGTCGTGGGTGAGCACCACCCGCGAGCCCTGGCCGATCCGGGACAGCACCGTCAGCAGGACGTTCCGCTCCAGCGACTGCGCCTCGTCCACGATCACGAAGGCGTCGTGCAACGAGCGCCCCCGGATGTGGGTCAGCGGCAGGACCTCGAGCATCCCCCGGGCGATGACCTCCTCGATCACGTCCGGGGTGGTGACGGCCGAGAGGGTGTCGAAGACCGCCTGCGCCCAGGGGCCCATCTTCTCCGCCTCGGTGCCAGGCAGGTAGCCGAGCTCCTGGCCGCCGACCGCGTACAGCGGCCGGAAGACCATCACCTTGCGGTGCTGCCTCCGCTCCAGCACCGCCTCCAGCCCCGCGCACAGCGCCAGCGCCGACTTCCCGGTGCCGGCCCGGCCGCCCATCGAGACGATGCCGATCTCCGGGTCGAGCAGGAGGTCCAGCGCCACCCGCTGCTCGGCGCTGCGGCCCCGCAGCCCGAACGCCTCGCGCTCCCCGCGCACCAGCCGGACCCGGCCGTCCCCGGTGACCCGGCCGAGCGCCCGGCCGCGCTCCGAGGTGAGCACCAGTCCGGTGTGCACCGGCAGCTCGGCGGCCCCCTCGATGTCCACCCCGGCGTCGTGGCCGGCCGCGAACAGCGCGTCCACCTGGTCGGCCGCGACGTGCAGCTCGGTCATCCCCGTCCAGCCGGAGGTGATCGCGAGCTCGGCCCGGTACTCCTCGGCGAGCAGGCCCACCGAGCTGGCCTTGATCCGCAGCGGGAGGTCCTTGGAGACGACGGTGACGTCGTAGCCCTCGGCCTGCAGGTTGCGGGCGACCGCCAGGATCCGGGTGTCCGCCTCGCCACCGCCGGCCCGGTAGCCGACCGGCAGTATCGAGACGTCCGAGTGGTTGAGCTCGACCCGGATGGTCCCGCCGAGTTCGCCGACCGGGATCGGCTCGTCGAGCCGCCCGTGGCGGATCCGGTAGTCGTCGAGCAGTCGCAGCGCCTGGCGGGCGAAGTAGCCCAGCTCCGGATGGTGCCGCTTGGCCTCCAACTCGGTGACGACCACCACCGGGAGCACGACCTCGTGCTCCTCGAAGCGGGTCATGGCGAGCGGGTCCGCCAGCAGCACGCTGGTGTCGAGAACGTACGTGCGCCGGTCTGGTGTCCGGCGGCTCTTGGAACTGACCACTAGGCCTCCAGAGCGGATGACCCTGCGTCATCCGCGGCAAGCCGGCCCCCGCTGCCCCGGTGGCCTCGGGACCGGACTGACTGGAGTATTCCCAGGCGAGGAGCGGTGCATTCGCGTCCCCGGCGAACTGACGGATCATTGCCGGTGAACGTTTGGCCTCGCGCCGGGCCCGGGTAGGCCATGCCTACGGCGGTCACTTCCACCCGGTCGGGCGCGGGCCCGGCCCGTCCCGACCGCTCGGCGGGCGGGGTGACGGACCTACAGGCCCATCCGCCGGTGCCGCTGCTCGAACGCGCGCAGCGCGCGCAGGAAGTCGACCTTGCGGAAGGCCGGCCAGTAGGCCTCGCAGAAGTAGAACTCGCTGTGGGCGCTCTGCCAGAGCAGGAAGCCGGACAGCCGCTGCTCGCCCGAGGTGCGGATGATCAGGTCCGGGTCGGGCTGGTTGCGGGTGTAGAGGTGCTCGGCGATGTGCTCGACGGTCAGGATCTCGGCCAGCTCCTCGATCGAGGTGCCGCGCCCGGCCTGCTCCTGGAGCAGCGAGCGGACCGCGTCGGCGATCTCGTGCCGACCGCCGTAGCCGACCGCGACGTTGACGGTGATGCCGTCGATCCCGGAGGTCTCCTCGGCGGCGCGCTTGAGCACGTCGGCGGTGTGCTGCGGCAGCAGGTCCAGCGCGCCGACCGGGTTGACCCGCCAGCGGCGGGCGGCGGCGAGGCCGGTGACGGCGTCCTCGATGATGCCGAGCAGCGGGACCAGTTCGTCGGCCGGGCGGTCCAGGTTGTCGGTGGAGAGCATCCACAGGGTGACGACCTTGACGTGGGTCTCGTCGCACCAGCCGAGGAACTCGCTGATCTTGTCGGCGCCGCGCTGGTGGCCGTACGCGGTGGAGCCGCCGGCGGCCTTGGCCCAGCGGCGGTTGCCGTCCAGGATCACGCCGATGTGGTGGGGGGTGCGCCCGAGGTGGACCTCGACCCGGCGGCCGTAGAGCCGGTACATCCCGCCCAGCAGGGTGCGCAGCCCCGGCGTCCGTTCGGCGACATCGCGCAGACCCATGTTTCCCGGCCCCTCCGTGCTCGTTCAGCTGGTGCGTCACCGCACCGGCGCAGCCTACTCCGGCGCACTGGCGCACGGTAAAGCAGCAGGTAGCGGTCTGGTCACAGTCCTGTACGAAGACTGTCGCGGCGTGCGCGCCGCGGGCGGGGCCGGGCCGGCGGGGGCCGGCGCCGGACGGGAGGCGGGCGGGGACCGGGCCGGTCCGGGGTGGTGCCGGGCGCGAACCGGGTCGGACACGGAACGGTCTCCGAATCCTTAAGGGACCCGTAAGCCGGCGGCCCGGTGCTTGACGGCCCCCATTGGTCTAGTCCAGCTTGTGACCCGGGACGGCGGCCTGCTCCCCGTCCCGCACGGCTCACACCGGACCTCCCCTCCCCCACACGCGGCCGCCGCGCCCCCCACTGCGGCGGCCGCTCCTCCCCCAGGAGCGTCACCCATGGCCCGTACGCTGAAGCAGCCCGCCCACGGGCGCCGGCGCAGCCCCCTCCCGGCCGTCGCGGCCGGCGCCACCGCCCTCGCCCTGGCCGGCGGCGGCCTCGCCCTCTTCGCCGGCGGCGCCGGCGCCGCGGTCGGCAACCTGGTCAGCAACGGCGGCTTCGAGAGCGGGCTGGGCGGCTGGTCCTGCACCGGCCCCGCGACCACCGTCTCCTCGCCGGTGCACGCCGGCACCGGCGCACTGCAAGCCACCCCCGGATCCGGCGACACGGCCGAGTGCAGCCAGACCATCAGCGTGCTGCCCAACACCAGCTACACGCTGAGCGCCTGGGTGCAGGGCCCGTACGTCTACCTCGGCGCACGCGGCACCGGCGGTACCGACCCGTCCACCTGGTCGAACCAGACCAGCTGGAACCAGCTGTCCACCACCTTCACCACCGGGGCGAACGCCACCAGCGTCACGGTCTACCTGCACGGCTGGTACGGGCAGGGCGCCTACCTCGCCGACGACGTCGCGCTGAGCGGCCCGGGCGGCACCTCCACCCCGTCGCCGACCGCCACCCCCACCCGGACGCCGACGCCGACCCCCACCGCGACGCCCACCCAGACGGCCACGCCGACCCAGACGCCCACGGCCACCCAGACGCCGACCCCGACCGCCACCCCGACCACGCCGCCGGCCACCGGCCTGCCCGCCCACGTGGTCACCGGCTACTGGCAGAACTTCGACAACGGCTCCACCCCGCAGCGCCTGAGCGACGTCCAGAACGCGTACGACATCATCGCGGTCTCCTTCGCCGACGCCGTGCCGACCCAGACCGGCGCGATCAGCTTCACCCTCGACCCCGGCCTGTCCAAGGCGCTCGGCGGCTACACCGACGCCCAGTTCCGCACCGACATCAAGGCCAAGCAGGCGGCCGGCAAGAAGGTCGTCCTCTCCATCGGCGGCCAGAACGGCGCGATCACCGTCGGCGACGCCACCGCGGGCGCCAACTTCGCGAACAGCGCCTACGCGATCCTCAAGGACTACGGCTTCGACGGCATCGACGTCGACCTGGAGAACGGCGTCCAGGCCGGGCCGCTCGGCAACGCGCTGCACGCCCTGCAGGCCAAGGTCGGCCCCGGCTTCGTGCTGACCATGGCCCCCGAGACCATCGGGATGTACAGCACCTCCGGCGCCTACTTCCAACTGGCGCTGAACACCAAGGACATCCTGACCGTCGTCAACACCCAGTTCTACAACTCGGGCGGCATGAACGGCTGCGACGGCAAGGTCTACAACCAGGGCACCATCGACTTCATCACCTCGCAGGTCTGCACCCACATCCAGGGCGGCCTGCGGCCCGACCAGGTCGGCATCGGGGTGCCCGCCTCGACCAGGGCGGCCGGCGGCGGCTACGTCGACCCGTCGGTGGTGAACAACGCGCTGAACTGCCTGGCCACCGGCAACAACTGCGGCAGCTTCGTGCCGCCGGCCAAGTGGCCCACCATCCGGGGTGCGATGACCTGGTCCACCAACTGGGACGCCAACAACGGCAACGCCTTCTCCAACACCGTCGGCGCGTTCGTCCACAAGATGCCCTGAGCCGCGAAATCCGACGCGAGACGCGCGGCGCGCGGCGGCCCCCGGGGGCGGGCGCGGCACGTCGGCGGCGGGCCCGCCGTACCGGCTTCGGTGCGGCGGGCCCGGTCCGTTCCCCGGCTACCGGGCCAGGACCGCGACGAGGGCGCCGAGGAGGAGGAACGGGCCCACCGCGACGTCGAGGCCGCGCACCCTGCGCCGCCGGACCAGCGCGGCGGCGGCCCGCAGGGTGCCCCAGAGCCCGGCCAGCACCACCGCCGTGAACAGCCCGCCGAACGCCACCGCCCAGCCGTACCACCCCAGCAGGCCGCCCAGGGCGAATCCGAGCGGCGAGTCGCCGGGGCCCAACGCCCCCGCCCAGACCGCGAGTTCGAGCAGCACGCCGACGGCCAGTGCGACCAGCAGGCAGCGCAGCAGCACCCCCGGGCGCCCCTCGGCCAGGGCCGCCACGGTCAGCAGCACGGCCACCCCGGCGATCAGGGCAAGGTTGAGCCGGTGCGGCAGCCGGCGGACCCTCCCGTCCACGAAGCCCAGCGCCACGCCGACCGCGGCCGCCCAGCCGAGCGCCGGCGCCTGCGGCCCGTCCGCGGCGTACGCCACCGCGACCGCGACCGCCGCCGCGACGGCCTCCACCGCCCCGGCACCCGCGCCCAGCCGGCCCCGGCAGCCCGGGCAGCGCCCGGTCGGCGGCAGCAGCCGCACCGCGCGCCCGCAGGACGGGCACGCCCCGCGCCAGGGTTCGCCCGCCGGGACGGCGAAGTAGACGATCAGCCCGCGCAGCGGCGGGGCCGCCAGGAGTCCGACCAGCACCGCCGCGGCCACGACCGGTACCACCGGCGCACCCCCTCCTCGATCCGACGCACCGGCCTCATCATGCCCCCGCGGGTGTGCCGTCCGTCTCCTTCCGCATTCGACCGAGCGCGCGCTCCCCGCGCACCGGAGTGTTCCGGGCCGACGGGGCGCCGGTTCGCAAGGCCGCCGCGCGTTCGGGCCTGCCGATCCAAGGACGCCGCGCGGGGCGGTTCCGCCGGTGCCTCGCGACGGTCGGCGCGGGGCCCCCGGCTGCCCCTAAAGTAGGCAGGCATGCAGGTCATCCAGTCCAGCAAGCTCGCCAACGTCTGTTACGACATCCGCGGCCCGGTGCTCGACGAGGCGATGCGGCTGGAGGAACAGGGCCACCGCATCCTCAAGCTCAACACCGGCAACCCGGCCGTCTTCGGCTTCGAGGCGCCCCCGGAGATCCTCCAGGACATCCTGCGCAACCTTGCCAACGCGCACGGGTACGGCGACTCCAAGGGCCTGCTGTCGGCCCGCCGCGCGGTGGTCATGCACTACGAGGAGCGCGGGCTGCACGGGCTCTCCGTCGACGACGTCTTCCTCGGCAACGGCGTCTCCGAGCTGATCCAGCTGGCCATGACGGCGCTGCTGGACGACGGCGACGAGGTGCTCGTCCCGGCGCCGGACTACCCGCTGTGGACCGCCTCGGTCTCGCTCGCCGGCGGCACCGCCGTGCACTACCGCTGCGACGAGCAGTCCGAGTGGTACCCGGACCTCGCCGACATCGAGGCCAAGGTCACCGACCGGACCAGGGCCATCGTGGTGATCAACCCGAACAACCCGACCGGCGCGGTCTACCCGCGCGAGCTGCTGGAGGGCCTCGCCGGGATCGCCCGCCGGCACCAGCTGGTGGTCTACGCGGACGAGATCTACGACAAGATCCTCTACGACGACGCCGAGCACGTCCCGCTGGCCACCCTCGCCCCGGACCTCTTCTGCGTCACCTTCAACGGGCTGTCCAAGGCGTACCGGGTCGCGGGCTTCCGCTCCGGCTGGATGGTGCTCTCCGGCGACCGGCACCGCGCCCGCAGCTACGTCGAGGGCCTGAACGTGCTGGCCTCGATGCGGCTGTGCGCCAACATGCCCGCCCAGCACGCGGTGGCCGCCGCCCTCGGGGGGCGGCAGTCGATCCGCGACCTGGTGCTCCCCGGCGGCCGGCTGCTCGCCTCCCGCGACGCGGCGTACGACCTGCTGAACCGGATCCCGGGGGTCAGCTGCGTCAAGCCCAAGGGCGCGCTGTACGCCTTCCCTCGGCTGGATCCCAAGGTCTACAAGATCAAGGACGACGCCCAGATGGTGCTGGACCTGCTGCGCTCCGAGCGCATCCTGCTGGTCCAGGGCACCGGCTTCAACTGGCCCGAGCCGGACCACTTCCGGCTGGTCACGCTGCCCCGGGCGGAGGAGATCACCGACGCCGTGACCAGGATCGGCGACTTCCTCAGCGGCTACAGCCAGCCGTGATCCCCCGGGCCGGGGGCCGAGCGCAGCACCACGGCCGGAGTGCCGGCGGGAGCCGGGAAACACTACGGCCGGAGTCCCGGTCCGCGCGGTCTCCTTGGTCGGGGAAAGACCGCCCGGTGGAACTCCGGCCGTCCTGTCACTCGGCGAGCGCGCGGTTCGTGCCGCGCGCCCGCCTCTCGCTCGGCTGAGGCTGGGACCCAGACTCAGCCGAGGCGCGCGACCAGGCTCCGGTACTCGTCCCACAGCTCCTTCGGGGTGTGGTCGCCGAACAGCTCCAGGTGGGCCGGCACCAGCGCGGCCTCCTGGCGCCAGATGTCGGCGTCCACGGTGAAGAGCAGGTCGAGGTCCTCCTCGGACAGCTTCAGGTCACCCAGGTCGAAGCCCTCCACCGTCGGCAGCACGCCGATCGGGGTCTCGACGCCCTCGCCGGTGCCCTCCAGGCGCTCGACGATCCACTTGAGCACGCGGCTGTTCTCGCCGTAGCCGGGCCAGACGAACTTGCCCTCGGCGTTCTTGCGGAACCAGTTCACGTAGTAGATCTTCGGCAGCTTGGCCTGGTCGGCCTGGGCGCCGATCTTCAGCCAGTGGGCGAAGTAGTCGCCCATGTTGTAGCCGCAGAACGGCAGCATCGCGAACGGGTCGCGGCGCAGCTCGCCGACGGTGCCCTCGGCGGCGGCGGTCTTCTCGGAGGCGATGTTGGCGCCGAGGAAGACACCGTGCTGCCAGTTGAAGGACTCCGTCACCAGCGGGACGGCGGTGGCGCGGCGGCCGCCGAACAGGATCGCCGAGATCGGCACGCCCGCCGGGTCCTCCCACTCCGGGGCGATGGTCGGGCACTGCGCGGCCGGGACGGCGAAGCGGGCGTTCGGGTGGGCGGCCGGGGTGCCGGACTCCGGCGTCCAGTCGTTGCCGCGCCAGTCGGTCAGGTGCGCCGGGGGCTCCTCGGTCAGGCCCTCCCACCACACGTCGCCGTCGTCGGTGAGGGCGACGTTGGTGAAGACGGTGTTGCCCCAGAGCGTGTCGATGGCGTTGGCGTTGGTGTCCATGCCGGTGCCGGGGGCGACGCCGAAGAAGCCGGCCTCGGGGTTGATGGCGTACAGGCGGCCGTCGGCGCCGAAGCGCATCCAGGCGATGTCGTCGCCGATCGTCTCGACCTTCCAGCCGGGGACGGTCGGCTGGAGCATCGCGAGGTTGGTCTTGCCGCAGGCCGACGGGAAGGCGGCCGCGACGTACTTCGGCTCCGCCTCGCCCTCCGGGCCCGCCGGCGGGGTGAGCTTCAGGATGAGCATGTGCTCGGCCAGCCAGCCCTCGTCGCGGGCCATGGTCGAGGCGATGCGCAGCGCGTAGCACTTCTTGCCGAGCAGGGCGTTGCCGCCGTAGCCGGAGCCGAAGGACCAGATCTCCCGGGTCTCCGGGAAGTGCGAGATGTACTTGGTGCCGTTGCACGGCCACGGCACGTCCGCCTGGCCCTCGGCCAGCGGGGCGCCGACGGTGTGCACGGCCTTGACGAAGTCCCCGTCCTCGCCGAGCTGGTCGAGCACGGCCTGGCCCATGCGGGTCATCACGCGCATCGACACCGCGACGTAGGCGGAGTCGGTGATCTCGACGCCGTACGCGGCCAGCGGGGAGCCGACCGGCCCCATCGAGAAGGGCACCACGTACATCGTGCGGCCCTTCATCGCGCCGCGGAACAGGCCCTGCTCGCCCTGGAAGATCTCCCGCATCTCGGCGGGGGCCTTCCAGTGGTTGGTCGGGCCGGCGTCCTTCTCCTGCTCGGAGCAGATGAAGGTGCGGTCCTCCACGCGCGCCACGTCCGAGGGGTCCGAGGCGGCGTAGTAGGAGTTGGGGCGCTTCTCCTCGTTGAGCTTCTTGAAGGTGCCCTGATCCACCAGCAGGTCCGCGAGGCGCTGGTACTCCTCGTCGGAGCCGTCACACCACTCGATGCGGTCCGGCTGGGTGAGCTCGGCGATCTCGCTCACCCAAGCGAGCAGCTGCTTGTGGCGGGTGGGCGCGGATGCGCTGAGAGCAGAGATCTCGTACGACACGATCGCTCCGTTTCACGCCGTCCCGGCGGGGAGACGGCGTTGCGGGGGTCTGAGGGTGTTTGCAGCGTAGCCCCGCCCCGGGGGCCCAAACGCGGCGCAGCGTCGAAATTGACGCATCTTTTACTACAGTAAGTACGATTACTGGCCAGTAGTGGGTCGTTCACGCCACGGCCGGAGTGCGCGGCGCCACACTGCAAACACTCCAAAACGTCCAAGAGTGATGAGCGCCACTTCATTACGCACCAGTAACCTACGGACCCGTAGGTAGCGGGTAGCATGCTGCGCATGACTGCTGCCGCGCTCAGCGAGCGCCTCGCGGAGAGCCCTGCCGCGATCAGGGAGAGCAAGCCGAAGTGGCGCGGCTGGCTGCACGCCGGAATGTTCCCCGCCACCGTCGCCGCCGGGATCGTGCTGATCTGCCTGGCCGACTCGACGCCCGCCAGGATCGCCTGCGCGATCTACTCGGTCAGCGCCTGGCTGCTGTTCGGGGTCAGCGCGGTCTACCACCGCTTCGACTGGGGGCCGCGCGGCGACGCCGTGCTCCGCCGGCTCGACCACGCGAACATCTTCCTGATCATCGCGGGCACCTACACGCCGTTCACGATCCTGCTGCTCAAGGGGGACAGCCGGCAGATACTGCTCTGGGCGGTCTGGGGCGGGGCGCTCGCCGGGATCGCCTTCCGGGTGTTCTGGGTCGGCGCGCCGCGCTGGCTGTACACGCCGGTGTACATCGCGCTGGGCTGGGCCGCCGCCTTCTTCCTCCCGGACTTCCTGCGCGCCGGCGGCGTCGCCGTCCTGGTGCTGATGATCGTCGGCGGGGTGCTCTACAGCGTCGGCGGCGTGGTGTACGGGCTCAAGCGGCCCGATCCGTCACCGCGCTGGTTCGGCTTCCACGAGGTGTTCCACGCCTTCACCCTCGGAGCCTTCGTCGTGCAGTACGTCGGCGTCTCACTGGTGGCGTACAGCACGGCCGGCTGAACCCGGCGCGCCACGGCGGGCGGTCGTACGGTCCACGGACCGCACGGCCGCCCGTTCCGCCGTCCAGGGCCGCTCGTACGGGGCCCGGCTCTGCGGGCGGCGCGGGTACTGCGGCCGGTCCGCGGCGCCGGACTCCGGCTGCTCCGCCCGGCCGGAGGCGGCCCGCCCGGCCCCGCCCTCACGCGCCTGGCGCGCGTCCAGGGCCTCGCGCGCCCGGCGGCAGCGCTCGCAGTGCGCCGCGTCCGGAGCTCCGCGCAGCGGGCGGTGCCCGGCCGGGGAGGGCTGCCGGTGCAGCGCCCGCCAGCGGCGGGCGACGTGGACCATGAGCAGCAGCACCTCGACACCGGCGACCCCGAGGACCAGCGGGGCGCCGTTGATCAGATAGGCCGTGACCACGGCCAGCGCGGAGCCCACTCCCACGACCGCGCCCCACACCTGGACACCCGCACGCCCGCCGTCACTCTCGGCCACTTCGGCTTCCCCTTTCCCGGTGCCGGGCTCGTGGTCGGCCCCTGCCGCCCCACCCCTTCTGCGCTTTCGGCACGCGTCGGCCAGGACTGACCGATAGCCACATGGTATCTACCGTCCGTCACCCGGGACCGCCCTCGAGCGGCGAACGACAGATCAACGTTGCGTCAATTCCGCGTGCAGGAGCAGCACTTCCGCGACACATCACGGAACGTGCCCGAATGGTGACGGGGCTACCGTGCGACATCGGGTTGACGGAAACCATCTTTTGATAGTTACTCTCATTTGAGAGATGACATCAAAAAATGTCACCGCGAGGTCCCTGGAGATCGCCATGCCCGCCGCTCCGCCCGCCGCCGCTCCACCCACCGCAGCGCCCGCCGACCCGCGCCGTTGGCTCGCCCTGGTCGCCGTCGCCCTCAGCGTCCTGGTGATCAGCTTCGACATGACGATCCTCAACGTCGCCCTGCCCACCCTGGCCTCGCAGTTGCAGGCCGGCACCGGGCAGCAGCAGTGGATCGTCGACTCCTACACGGTGGTCTTCGCCGCCGCGATGCTCCCCGCCGGACTGCTCGGCGACCGCTACGGCCGCCGCCGCACCCTCGTCGTCGGCCTCGCCCTGTTCGGACTCGCCTCCGCCGTCGGGATGCTCACCGGATCCCCCGACACCCTGATCGCCGCCCGGGCCGGCATGGGGCTGGCCGCCGCCCTCGTCATGCCGATGTCGATGGCGGCCATCCCCGGTCTCTTCCCCGCCGCCGAACAGCGCCGCGCCACCGCCGTCCTGGCCGCCTCGCTCGCCGCCGGCGGCCCGCTCGGCCCGCTCATCGGCGGCTTCCTGCTGCAGCACTTCTGGTGGGGCTCGGTGTTCGCGGTCAACGTGCCGCTGACCGCCGCCGGCGTCGTCGCCTGCGTGCTGCTGCTGCCGGAGAGCCGCAACCCCGCCGCACCCCGGATGGACCTGCCCGGCGCCGGCCTCGCCGCCGCCGGACTGGGCTCGCTCACCTACGGCCTCATCCAGGGTGCCGACGCAGGCTGGACGGACCCGGCGGTGGTCGCCGCGCTGGCCGGCTCGGTGCTCCTGCTCGCCGCCCTGGTGCTGCGCAGCCGCCGCCAGGCCGACCCGATGCTCGACCTCGCCCTGCTCGCCGACCGGACCTTCCGCTGGTCCGCCGTCGCGGCCATGCTGATCTCGGTCGTCCTGTTCGGCGCCTTCTTCGTCCTCCCGCTCTACTTCCAGAGCGTGCTCGGCACCGACGCGCTCGGCTCCGGACTGCGGCTGATGCCGATGATGCTCGGCCTGATGGTCGCCGCCAGGCTCACCGACCGGCTGGTCGGCCGGATCGGCGCCCGCACCGTGATCTCCACCGGTCTGGCGCTGCTCGGCGGCGCGCTGCTGTTCGGCAGCCGGACCACCCCCGCCGACGGGTACGGGCGGGCCGCGGTCTGGCTCACCGTGCTCGGGCTGGGCATGGGCCTGTCGCTGATCACCGCCCAGGCCTCCGCGCTGGCCACCCTGCCGCCCGCCAAGGCCGGGGTCGGCTCGGGACTGCTCCAGACCCTGCGGCAGGTCGGCGGCGCGATCGGCGTCGCCGCCTTCGGCAGCCTGCTCGCCGGCGCCTACCGGGGCGCCCTGGTCACGGGCGGCCTGGTCACGGGCGGCCTGCCGGCCGAGGCGGCGCACCGGGCCGGGAAGTCGGTGGTCGCCGCCGAGGCCGTCGCCCGGGCCTCCGGTCGCCCCGCGCTCGCCGCCTCCGCGCACGCGGCGTACGTGCACGGGATGGCGGTGGTGCTGCTGGTCGCCGGGCTGGTCGCGGTGGTCTCGGCGGTACTGGTCGCCGCCCGGATGCCGGCCGGCGGGGCGGCGGACGCCCGTACCGACGGCGCCTCGGGCCGGGTGGCGGGCCGGGGCTCGGACCCGGTCTCGGGGCAGGTGGCGGGCCAGGGCTCGGACCAGCGCTCGGACCAGGTGCCGGGCCGGGTCTCGGGCCAGGGCTCGGACCGGGCCCCGGGCCGAGGCGCGGACGAAGCGGCGGGCCAGGCCGGGGCCACCGCCGGCGGAGATCGCCGATAATCGTCGGCATGACTCCCGAACAGCCGACCGCGGCCCTCCCGGACGCCCCGACCAACCCGGTCCAGGCACTGCTGGAGGCGCCGCTGTCGCTGCGCGAGCGCAAGAAGCTGAAGACCCGGCAGGCCCTCCGCCGCGAGGCCTACCGGCTCTTCGCCGAACAGGGCTACCAGAACACCACGGTGGAGCAGATCGCCGCCGCCGCCGAGGTCTCCCCGTCCACCTTCTTCCGCTACTTCGCCGCCAAGGAGGACCTCGTCCTCACCGACGAGTACGACCCGGCGATGATCTCGGCCCTGCTGTCCCGCCCCGCCGACGAGCCCTTCCTCACCTCCTGCCGGGAGGCCCTCACCGGCCTGATCCGCGCCCTCCTCCAGCACGAGCGGCAGGAACTGCTGACCCGGGTGCGACTGGTCACCGAGGTCCCCGCGCTGCGCGCCGGGCTCGACCGGGCCGGCAACAACCCGCGGGAGCTCTACCTGTCCGTCCTCACCCGCCGGGCCGGCATCGAGGAACCCACGTACGAGATGCGGGTCACCGCCGCGGCGATCGGCGCCGCCACCATCGAGGCCGTCCTGCAGTGGGCGAAGACCGACGGCCGGGAGGACATCGCGGACCTCGTCGACCACACCTTCGCACTGCTCGGAAGCGGCTTCGCCGGAGTGTGACCCCGGCCCGGACTCGCCGCCCGAGGACGGAGCGGGACGAGGACGGAGCGGGACGAGGGCGGAGCGGCCCGAGGACGGACCAGGACGCCCACGGAGCGGGGCCCGGCCGGTCCGGCCGGGCCCCGCCCGCCGTCAGCGGATGCCCCGCCGGCGGCGCAGGACGACGCCCGCGCCCGCCAGCGCGGTGACGCCCAGGGCCGCGGCCGCCGTCACGGCCGACAGTTCGGAGCCGGTGTCCGCCGAGCCCCGGGCCGGCGCGGCGTCCACCTGGTAGCCGCCGCCCTCGCCCGCCCGGTCGTACGCCGACCCCGGCAGCTTGTCCCCGTACCGCTGGTGGACCAGCTGCTGGTACGCGGCCAGCGACACCCCGCCCGCGCCCACCGAGCGTCGTGCCTCCTCGTCCAGCGGCAGCACCCGGCCGTCGCGCAGCACGTACCAGGCGTTGATCTGCGGCTCCCGGAACGCGGTGCCGCCGCCGGCATCCGCCGCCTTCGCCGCGTAGTCGCTCTCGTCGCCGCCGGAGGCGATGTTGACCACCCGCCAGGTGTCGCCCTGCCGGACCGTCCAGACCGAGGCGGTCTGCCCGTCCGCCGCGACCACCTTGCTCGCCGTGAACGCGGCCTTCGCCACCGGCGCGCCCGGGGTGCCGGCCACGAAGCCGGCGTCCAGGGTGTAGACCGGCACGGTGTCCCCGGCCAGCCGTGGAGCCGAGGCGCTCGCCGCCTTCGCCTCCTCCGCGGCGCCGATGGTCAGTTGCTGGGTCGGCGGGACGCCCTTGCGGGCGAAGAAGTGGCCCACCTTGTCGAGCACCGACGGGTCCTGGACGGCGCCGCGGGCCCGGGCCAGGTCGGCGGCGGGTACCGGCACGGGGGCGCCGGCGGTGGTGCCGGCCGCGCTGCCGCTCGGGGCGTCGGCCTGCGCGGTCGGGGCGATCGCCAGCGCGAGGCCGGCGGCGAGCAGGGCGGTGACGGCGGCCCGACGGGCCTTGTTCGACTCGGTCATGATCGCCCTCACGCGCCGATCCGGTACAGGGAGTGGGTCCACGAGAACGTGTCGTTGTTCACGTAGTACCAGTAGTCCGCCCAGTTGTAGCGGTAGTTGGACGGCCACGGGTCGCCCCAGTAGACCCAGTTGCTGCCGGTGTCGTAGCCGTACACGACGTGCATGTGCCCGCCGCCGGAACTCCACTGGATGCGGGTCTCGATCGGCCGGTTCGCGTCCACCTCGGACTGCACCGTGCTGTAGCGCAGGTAGCCGGTGACGTACGAGCCCGGGTTGATGCCCACCCAGTCGAGGCCGTTCTGCACATCGGCCAGCGAGGCCTGGCTGTTGGGGCAGCTGGAGTTGGTCGCGCGGCCGAAGGCGGCGTTGCAGAACTGGTTCTGGCTGTAGTTGTAGCCGAACCAGGTGGCGATGGTGTTGCCGCTCGCCGCCCAGCACCAGTTGGTCTGCTGTTGCTGCTGCATGGTGATGTTGAGCTTCTTGTACGTGCCGGCCAGATCGGCCGTACTGCCGGGCGCGGCCGCCGGACGGACCTGGGCCGGGGCCCGGTCCGCCGTGGGGGCGGCGACCGCGGGGGTGGACGCTGCGGCGCTCAGCGCCGGGCCCAGCACGCCCAGGGCGAGCAGGGAGACCGCGCGACGCAGTCGTATCCGTGGAACTGGCATGGGGGAATGCCTCCTTGCACGAGCGTTGCGAACTGCTGTGGGGGGCGCGGTCCGGATCGCGCCCCGAGCATCGCGCCGTTGCCGGAGACAGGTCAACGGGCTTCGCAGCGGGCGGAGTTCAGGTGTGAACGGAACGGCCGGACTGTGAACGACAGCCGGGAAAGCACGGCGCCACCTGCCCGGACCGGTGACAAACCGGCGCACGGATGTGAATATTCACGGTCAAAACCCGGACCCGCCGTCCAGGAGGCCGTCATCCACCGGAGCGACCCCGCCGACCTCGCCGCCGCCCTGCGCACCGGCCCGTTCCACCTCGCCCTGCGCACCGCGATCACCGCCCGCGGCCTCGCCCTGCACCGCATCCGCCGCCACCTCGCCCTGCGCGGCGTCCACGTCGGGGTCACCAGCCTCAGCTACTGGCAGCAAGGACGCCGCCGACCGGAGCGCCCCGAGTCGCTGCGCGCCGTCGCCGCCCTGGAAGAAGTCCTCGACCTGCCCGAACACTCCCTGACCCGGCTGCTCGGCCCCCGCCGGGCCGCCGCCGTCGCCGTCGGACCCCCCGTCCGCCCCTACCGCGACCTGATCTCACCGCCCACCGCCGTCGACGACCTGCTCGCCACCCTCGCCGGCCCGCGCGACACCGGCCTGCACACCATCACCCACATCGAACGGATCCGGGTCGGCCCCGACCGACAACTCACCCGCCGCGACTCCCAACACGCCCTTCGCGCCCACCGCGACGGCATCGACCGCTACCTCGCCCTCTACCAGGGCGACCCCGGCAGCGACATCACCCGCGTCGGCGTCCGCGCCGAGGAGAACTGCCGCCCCGGCCGCATCCGCCGCGACCACACCCACCACCTGCTCGCCGCCGAACTCCTCCTCGACCGCCGCCTGCGCGCCGGCGACACCCACCTCCTCGGCTACGGCTTCGACGACGCCCCCTCCCCCGAACCCAGCTGCGAGTACGTCCGCGGCTTCAACTCCGGCGCCGGCCAGTACGTCCTCCAGATCACCTTCCACCCCGCCGCGCTGCCCGTCCGCTGCCACCGCATCGCCCTGCACTCCCCGGGCGAAGCCCCGTACGAGACGGAGGAACTGACCCTCGACGGGCACCGCTGCGTCCACCTGGTGGCGACGGCGGTGCGGCCGTGCATCCTGGGGATCCGGTGGGACTGGGAGTGACGGCGGGAGTGACGGGACGGGGTGCTCGGCGATTCCGCCTCGTTCCCGGTGGCCCGGCCTCAACCTCGGCGATTCCACCTCATCCCCGGTGGCCCCGCAGCTTGACGCCCCCGCTGCCGGTGACGACGGCCGCGATGTTGTCCAGCGAGGGCCCACCGCGTCCGTTCAGGTACTTGGTGTGCGCGTCGACGGGATTGCCGCGGCTCCAGTCGTCGACGGTGAAGCGGTTCGCGCCGAAGCGCTTGCTGGACGGGTCCCGCCCGTACCAGCGCTCGTCCGGGTCGATGCCGAACTTCGACGGGGCGTGCGTCACGAGGTCGTTGTCGGCGGCGCCGACCCAGACGCGGCCGGGCGGCAGCCCGAGGTCCGCGGCCCTGCCCGCGCCGACGCCCGCACTGCCGATGAAGACGACGTCGTCCGGGGGCGTGTGGTGGGTGCCCGGGCGGGTGGACAGCTCGACGGCCCGGCCCACCAGGTAGGAGCCGTAGCTGTGCCCCACCGCGGTGATGTGCGGAGGCCGGTCGCCCTCGTGGCTCGCCCGTACGCCGCTCAGGAACCTCGCGTACGCCGGGGCGCCCGCCTTGCCCGCGCTCGTCGACGCGGCGCCGAGGTCCATCCCCGGCGCGTCGTAGCCGAGCCACACGACCGAGGCGACGGAGCAGCCGGCCGGAGCCCTGCCGCTCGCGGCGCGGTAGAGGTTCAGCGCGTTCTCCGCCTCGTTGGTCCCGTCGTTCGGTCCCGGTCCGAGGCCGGCCACGGTGGAGGTGATGCCCGGCACGTAGGCGGAGATGTGGGTGGCGGTGTCCGGGTTCCCGAAGGAGAGGATCGCCCGACCGCGGCCCTCGCTGCGGAGCCCGAGCAGGTGGATCGGCGGCTCCCCCTCGTGCCGGGCGAGGCGCGCCTCGATGGGCCCGTAGCGGGCGAGGACCGCCTTGTCGCCGGCGTCCAGCTCCTCCGGCTTCTTCTTCCTGACGCCCTCCAGCAGGATCCGGAGGTACGCGCGGTTCGCCGTGTCCCGCACCTCCGCCGGAACGCCGTCGAGGTTGCCGAGCACCTCCGGGTGGTTTCTCAGGAACCAGTGCCGGCCCTGCGGTCCGAGGCTCCTCCACCAGGCGTTGACCTCCGCCGGGGTGGCGTCCTCGCCGGGCGCGTTCCGCCGCCACATCGGTTCGGGAGCACCACCGGACCGGTCCGGGTGCCCGTCGGCGGCGGCTGTCCTCTCGTCCAGGCCCGACCCGTCCTCGGCGCGCGACGCGAACGTGTCGAGCGCGGCGGCCAGGCTGGTGTCGGCGTCGGCCGCGTCGGCCAGCGCCCTGCCGATCCGCCGGCCGATCTCCTCGGCGGCCGCCTTCCGCCTGGCCTCCCGGTCGGCGGCCTGGAACGGGTTGTCCGACGGGAGCCATCTCACCGCACCGGTGTCGCCGACCAGGAAGCCCTCGGCCTGCGCGTCGCACAGCGCCTGGGCGAGTCGGCTCCGGGCCAGCGTCACGGCGTCGGCGCAGTCGCGGATCCCCTTGCCGATGAGGGCGAGTTCGGCCGCCGCGGCGCGGATCCTGCCGGTGACGCCGTCCAGCACCGGGCTCGCGGCGGCGGCCGCCGGGCCGCTCCATCCGGATCCACGGACCCGGTCGGCGGTCCCGCTCCTCCAGTCCGTGGAGTGCTGTGACATCGCCTCGGCCAGCGCGTCGTAGGCGTCCGCTGCCGCGTAGAGGTTCGCCGGTTCGGCGTTCCCCAGGCTCGCGAGGTCCATCCCCAACTCCGTGCGCTCCGCGTCCGTTCCGTCACTCGCCGCTACCATAGCGCTCGCGGCCGACCCGGAGGCGAGGGGGACGAATGGGGCAGGATCCCGGATTCACCGTCAGGCCCGGCGAGTTGACCGCCGCCGGGAGCAACGCCGTGGCGGTCGCGGGGAAGGTCCCGGGCGAGACGGCGAAGCTGGCGGAGCCCAGCGGCAGGGCGGCCGGGGGCCTGCCGGGGTGGCGGAGCGCGGCGGCGCTGCAGAGGTGCGGCGCTGCGTGGAGGACGGTGCTGGACGGCCTCGCGGCCGACATGGAGTCGGCCGGCGGCAACCTCCTCACGTGCGCGCGGGCCTACCTGGACGCCGACCGCCTGCCGCCACCGGCCGCGGCCGGCGCCGCCCTGCTCGGCACGGGGGCGCCCGGGGCTTCCCGGGAGGCGGCGGCGTCCGGGCAGACCGGGCAGGCGGGGCAGGCGGGGCAGGCGGGGCAGGCGGCCGGGGCGCCCCTCTGACCGCGGCCGCGTGCCCCGCCTACCGCGGCGAGAAGTCCAGGACCACCGCGTCCTCCACCGGCCGGTACCCGATCTGCTGGTAGATGGAGTTGCTGGTCGGGTTGGACAGGTCCGTGTAGAGCAGCACCTCCTCCGCCCCCAGCCCGAGCACGTGCGCGCCGGCGGCGGACGTGACGGCGCTGGCGTAGCCGCGCCCGCGGTGTTCGACGGGCGTGTAGACGGGGCCGATGCGGGACATCCCGGCGATGACGGGGCTGGTTCCGGCCAGGGAGACGGGGTGTCCGCCGTCCTCCCAGAGGTGGAGGCCGCCGTGCGCGATCCTGCGGTCGACGGCCTGCGGCACGTCGGGGTGCCGGACGCGGGCCTCGGCCAGGAACCCGTGGTACCAGCGGATCGCCAACTCGCGGTCGGCCGGCCCGGCGAGCCGGTGGCGTCCGGCCGGGGGCCGCGGCGGCCCGGCCAACTCGGCCAGGCGGTAGAGCCGTTCATGGACCTGGACGGTCTGCGTGGCCCCGGTGGCGGCCGTCCAGGCCGCACCGAAGGCGTGGGCCGCCTCGGCTCCGCCGCCGACCCCGGTGACCTCGGTGAAACCGCTGCCGGCGGCGGCCAGTCGCACCGCCAGGTCGGCGGCCGCGGCGGGCGGCATGGCGGAGAGCCTGGGCGGGAAGGGCGGCGTCTGGAGGAAGGCGCCCTCGACGGGGCCGTCCTCCTCGCCGCGCCACCACCCGAAGACCGGCGGGCGGTCCCCGAAGGCGTCGAGTCCCGCTTCGGCGAGCTGGTGGGCGATGGTGATCAGGACGGTGTTCTCGGCCGGGCGGGCGGCGAACAGGTCGGCGGTCCGCTCGCGGAAGTCACCGAGCGAGGTGCTGAGGGTCCACGTCATGCGCCATGGTCACCCCGACCGACCGGCCCCCGCCAGCCGTTTTCGGCCGCCGGCCCTCCCCACCCGGCCTGCCGCGCCGTCCTGCTCCGGACCCTTCCTGCTCCCGCCCTCCCGCCCCGCCCTTCCTGCCCCCCGCCCTCCTGCTCCCGCCCTTCCTGCCCCGCCTACTCCACCGCCACCCCGAGCCGCTCGCCGAGCGCCGCCGGGTCCGTGGTCGGCGCGTCGCAGGCGAAGTGCCGGCACACGTACGCGGCGGGCGCCCCGTCGACCAGCGGCCGGTCGGCCAGCAGCGGCACCTCGCTGTCGCCCGGCTCCCCGACCGCGACGACGACCCCGGGCGTCGTCCCCAGCAGGGCGGCCCGCCGCAGCGCGGCGGTGGCCGGGTCCCCGGCGGGGCCGACGACGGCGACCTCGCGCGGCCCGTCCACCAGCGCCTCGGCGACGGCCAGACCCCAGCCGATGAACCGGGGGGCCCGCCCGGCCAGCGCGCCGACGATGCCGAGGGCGCGCTCGGCGGCCGTGCGGTGCCGGTCGGAGCCGGTGTACGCGGCGTACGTCAGCAGGGCTCCGGCGGCCGCCGTCCAGCCCGAGGGGGTGGCGTTGTCGGTCGGGTCCTGCGGTCGGCGGATGAGCTCCTCGGCGTCGTCGGCGGTGTCGTACAGCGCGCCGGAGGCCTCGTCGGTGAAGTGCTTGAGCACGGTGTCGAGCAGCCCGCCGGCCAGTTCCAGCCAGGAGGCCTCGCCGGTGACGGCGTACAGCGCGAGGAAGCCCTCGGCGGTGTCGGCGTAGTCCTCCAGGACGCCCGCGTTGCCGCCCGCCCGGCCGTCCCGGGAGGTGCGCAGCAGCCGCCCGTCGGAGGTGAGGTGGACGGCGAGCAGCAGATCGGCGGCGCGCTCGGCGGCGTCGACCAGGTCGGGGCGGTCCAGCAGGGCGCCGGTCTCGGCGAGCGCGGCGATGGCGAGGCCGTTCCAGGCGGCGACCACCTTGTCGTCCCGGGCCGGGGCGGGCCGGGCCGCACGCGCCTCGAACAGCCGGGCGCGGAGGCTCTCGTACTCGGCGAAGTCCTCGGGCTCGGCGAGGAGTTGGAGCACCGAGGTGCCGTGCTCGAAGGTGCCGTCGGCGGTGACGGTGAACAGCCGGGCGGCGGTGGCCGCGTCGGCCGGGCCGAGCAGGTCGACCAACTGGCCCGGCTCCCAGACGTAGTAGGCGCCCTCGGCGGTGCCGCCGGTCTCCTCGTCCAGGCTGTCGGCGTCCAGTGCGGAGGCGAACGCCCCCTCGGGCGTGCGGAGTTCACGCAGCAGGAAGTCCGCGGTGGACAGCGCGACCCGCCGGGCGAGCCCGGAGCCGGTGGCCCGCCACAGGTGCAGGTAGACGCGCAGCAGCAGGGCGTTGTCGTAGAGCATCTTCTCGAAGTGCGGCACCACCCAGCCGGCGTCCACCGAGTACCGGGCGAAGCCGCCGCCGAGCTGGTCGTGGATGCCGCCGCGGGCCATCGCCTCGGCGGTGCGCGCGGCCATCTCCAGGGCCGCCTCGGAGCCGGTCCTGGCGTGGTGGCGCAGCAGGAACTCGATCACCATCGCCGGGGGGAACTTGGGCGCCCCGCCGAAGCCGCCGCGCTGCTGGTCGAACTCCCGGCTGAGGGCGACCAGGGCCTGGTGCAGGTCGGCCTCGCCGGGCGGGTGGTGGGCGCCGGCCGAGTAGACGGCGGCCCGATCGGCCAGGTCGGCCCGGATCCGTCCGGCGACCTCGCCGACCTCCTGCCGCCGGTCCCGCCAGGCTGCGTCCACGCCCTCCAGCACCTGGCGGAAGGACGGCATCCCGTGCCGGGGCTGCGGCGGGAAGTAGGTCCCGAAGTAGAACGGCTCCTTCTCCGGCGTGAGGAACACCGTCATCGGCCAACCGCCCTGCCCGGTCGCCGCCTGCACGGCCTCCATGTACACGGCGTCGACGTCGGGCCGCTCCTCCCGGTCCACCTTGACCGCGACGAACCGCTCGTTCAGGTACCCGGCGAGCTCGGCGTCCTCGAAGCTCTCGTGCGCCATCACGTGGCACCAGTGGCAGGCAGCGTAGCCGACCGACAGCAGCACGGGCACCCCGCGCCGCTCCGCCTCCGAGAACGCCTCGGGGCTCCATTCCCACCAGTCGACGGGGTTCTCGGCGTGCTGCTGGAGGTACGGGGAGGTGGCATCGGCCAAGCGGTTCACCATGGCCGGAGTATCTCAGCCAGCTGACCCACTGTGCAGATGGCCGCGCCAACACGCCGAGGACGACAAGTGCGAGGATCACCCGGCGTTGCGCTGCCGCGACCAAGGGGGTCGGTGACGTGAACCAGCCCGCAGGAGGACCAACGATGCCGGAGCCGACGGCATAGTGATCGCTCGAGCCTGCGGGACCTGTGTCTTCAGCAGACGATCCAGCCACGGCGCGTGCTCAGCTACCTGGCTGCACGGTCGCACCTTCTCCACGCAGTGGGGCCAGCAACGCCGCTACTGCCATTGGTCCCACTGTTTTGGGCGATGAACGAGCCGGTGCCGTCCATCAGCGGGCATCAGCCTCGGGCCGGGGCAGTTCGTCCAGGTCGAGGGTGTAGGTCCGTCCGTCTGCCAGTTCGATGGGCAGCTTGCCCGAACCGTACTGGTGCGTGTGAGCCGCGATGTAGCCGGAGCCGGTGGGCTGGGTGTGGACGACGACCTCCGCGGCGTACGGGTCCACCACCACGTAGACCGGGATGCCATAGCGGCCGTACTTCGCGGTGCAGTCGTCGTAGTCCTTGCGCGCGGAGGAGACCGACACCACCTCGGCGATCAGCAGGACGTCCTCGAAGCCGTAGCGCTTGCCCTGCCGCTGCGCGTCCTCCCGCAGGATCGCGAAGTCCGGGGCCGAGTTCTCGTCGGCCGGGAAGTCGATGTACACGTCGGAGGCGGTCTTCGCGTGCCGGCCGAGCGAGAGCGAGTCGATCTGCATCGACTTGATCGTGCTGGAGTGCTCGAAGCTCTGCGGGGTCATGATCACCTTCCCGTCGGTACCGAAGAAGACCACGTACCCAGCGGGGAACTCAGTGTGCATGACCGCGTCTACGCTCATCACCGGCTCCTTCCTGTCGCCTCTCAGGATATGGGGCCACGGCTCCGCATGGGGTCCACTACGAGAGCCGGCCACGATGGCGTTGTACACACATGAGCAGCGGCAGGGGGTGCTACATCTCCACCCAGTCGTTCATCGTGCGTGGTCGCCGCGCTACTCTCTGGAAACGATCTAGCTCAGAGACCCTTGCTTCTGTACGTTCACTGGCACCAGTGACAGGCGGCGTACCCGACGGACAGCAGCACCGGCACCCCGCGCCGGCGCGCCTCCTCGAACGCCTCGGGGCCCCAGGGCCACCAGTCGACCGGGTTCTCGGCATGCTGCAGCAGGTACGGCGAGGTCGCGTCCGCGAGACGGTTCGGCATGCGCCCACCCTCCCGCATCCCGGGCGGGAGAGGGCCCACGGCGCGGCGCACCCGCGCGGCGGCAGCGCCTCCGGCGCAAGCCCGGCGGCCCAACGGGCCCGGTGCCCGGCGCGGCACCCCCCGCTGCCGCGCCGGGCCGCCGGGTCACTCCTTGGGAGCCTCCGGCTCCTCCGTGAAGTCGACCTTCTTGAACTGCCGGTTCATCGACTTGGCCAGGAACCAGGTCGCCACGCCGAGCGCGGCGAAGACGACGAAGCCGAGGAGACCGGGGGTGACCTTGGCGTCGTCGACGGCGAGATCAGCGGCGAGGTGGACGAGGTTCACGGGGGCGCTCATATCTCTATGGTGGCCCGGCTCACGGCGAGCCGGGCCGTCGGGGGGTGGGTCAGTCGCGCGTGTCGGCGGCCTCGGCCACCAGGCTGGGGGTGCGCAGGCCGGCGAACAGGTCGTCCTCCGGCAGGTCCACGTCCACCAGGGTACGGGCGAGCTCGTAGTCCTCGGTGGGCCAGACCTCGCGCTGGACCTCCAGCGGGACGCGGAACCACGGGCCGTCGGGGTCGATCTGGGTGGCGTGGGCGATCAGCGCGCGGTCGCGGGTCGGGAACCAGTCGTCGCAGCGCACCCGGGTGGTGATCTCGCGTTCCTTGCGGCCGCTCGCCTCCCAGCCGGCGATCCACTCGCCGTAGGGGGAGTCGAGGCCGTGCTCGGTGAGGTACTGGTGCAGCGCCCGGATGCGGCCCATCGGGAAGCCGTGGTTGTAGTAGAGCTTCAGCGGCTGCCAGGGCTCGCCGGCCTCGGGGTAGGCGTCCGGGTCTCCGGCGGCGTCGAAGGCCAGCATGGTGATCTTGTGGGTCATGATGTGGTCCGGGTGCGGGTACCCGCCGTTCTCGTCGTAGGTCGTGATGACCTGCGGCTTGAACTCGCGGATCAGCCGGACCAGCGGCTCGGCCGCCTCCTTGACGTCCTGCAGGGCGAAGCAGCCCTCGGGCAGCGGGGGCAGCGGGTCCCCCTCCGGCAGACCGGAGTCGACGAAGCCCAGCCACGCCTGCTTGATGCCGAGGATCGCCCGCGCCTCGTCCATCTCCTTGCGCCGGACCTCGTGGATGTTCTCCTCGATGTACGGGTCCCCCTGGAGCTTGGGGTTGAGGACCGACCCGCGCTCGCCCCCCGTGCAGGTGGCCACGAGCACGTCCACACCCTGGTCGACGTACATGGCCATGGTGGCCGCGCCCTTGCTGGACTCGTCGTCCGGGTGGGCGTGCACCGCCATCAGTCGCAACTGCTCAGTCAACGCCTTGCGTTCCTTCCACATCATCGGGCGTTCCGCGAACTCCCGGTCTGCCCACCGTACGAACCGCTCACGCGGGACCGCGTCGCCGCAAGGCCCACCCCGGCCGGGTGGCCGGCACGGCCGGGCCCCGCCCCCGCCGGACCGGCCGCGGGCGTGTCCCTCCTATAGTGACGGTCTGGAGGAGCGCCGCATTCCCCGCACCGCCCGCGCGGCCCCTCCCCGGGAAAGGACGAAGCCCGATGACTGCACGGAGCACCGCCGCCCAGCTGCCCGAGGGCCGCTACGGCCGGAGCGGCGACAGGGAGTCGGACCGCCGCCTGAAGGTGGTCGGCGCGGTCTGCGGCGTGCTCGGGCTGGGCCTGATCGCCTGGCTGGGGGGCTCCTACCTGCTGCGCGAGTCGAAGATCAACGGCTCGGTGCCGACCTTCCAGGTGCTGTCCGACTCCGAGGTCCGGCTGCACCTGACCGTGAGCAAGGACGACGGTACGGCGGGCACCTGCACGGTCCGTTCGCAGGGCGACGACCACGCGGTGGTCGGGGTGGCGGACTTCCCGGTGCCGGCTGCGGGCTCGAGCTACGAGGCCACCGTCACCCTGCGCACCACCGCCCGCGGCACCACCGCCGAGCTGCTCGGCTGCACCCCCGCGAAGTAGTCGCGCGGCGCCCGGCTGACGCCGGCGCGCGAGCCGCGGCGCAGGTGGCGGTCGGGCGGCGGGAGGCATATTCGTCGGGCAGAACGGGCATCCGTAGGAAGTCTCCCACCCGGTTCCTGTACACCGTGGCGTAACGCGGTCGTCAATGCCGCGCCAACGCCTCTCCCGTACGTCGGCGGGACTTGTTAGGCTCGTGGTTTCGCCCCTTCCGCACCGGATGGTACGGGAGCGGGCGTTGCTTTGTAGTTGAGACCGAAATCACCGACCGACCCTGCTGACGACTCACACCCTCAGCACAGCCCCCAGCACCTACGAGGAGCACCTGTGACCCAGACCAGTGAGAACGTGACCTGGCTCACTCAGGCCGGCTACGACCAGCTCAAGGCCGAGCTGGATCACCTGACCGGGCCCTGGCGCATCGAGATCGCTCAGAAGATCGAGGCGGCGCGCGAGGAGGGCGACCTCAAGGAGAACGCCGGTTACCACGCGGCGAAGGAGGAGCAGGGCAAGTACGAGCTGCGCATCCGCCAGCTGACCCAGCTGCTGGAGCGCGCCAAGGTCGGCGAGGCCCCGGCCGACTCGGGTGTGGTCGCCCCGGGCATGATCGTGACGGTCGCCTTCGACGGCGACGAGGACGACCTCATGGAGTTCCTGCTGGCCTCCCGCGAGGTCGCGAGCGCCGCCGACCTGGACGTCTACTCGCCGCAGTCCCCGCTGGGCCGCGCGATCGACGGCAAGCGGATCGGCGACGAGGCCACCTACGAGCTGCCGAACGGCAAGCCGGCCATGGTGAAGATCGTCAAGGTCGTGCCGTACACCGGCTGATCCGGCCCGCACCCACCGCCCGAGGGCGGCCGACGAGTCCACGGACCCGGCGGCCGCCCTCGGGCGTTCCGCACCCGCTGGTGCGAGCGGCTCGGCGGCTCAGCCCACGGCGGAGCGGTACTTGCGCACCGACAGCCAGGAGAACACCGCCGTGATCACCAGCGACCACAGCACCGAGACCAGCGCGGCGTGCTGCATCGGCCAGGCGTCGGGCACCGGCCCGACCTGGTTGCCGAAGAGGTTCCGGCAGGCCTGCACGGTGGCGCTGAACGGGTTCCAGTACGCGACGTCCTGGAGCCAGCCCGGCATCGAGCTGACCGGCACGAACGCGTTGGACACGAAGGTCAGCGGGAACAGCCAGATCAGCCCGGCCGAGGTGGCCGCCTCGGGACTGCGCACCGACAGGCCGATCAGCGCGCCGATCCAGGAGAAGGCGTAGCCGAGCAGCAGCAGCAGGCCGAACGCGGCGAGCGCCTTGAGCACCCCGTCGTGGATCCGCCAGCCGACCAGCAGCGCGACCAGCGCCAGCACGACCACGGTGAACGCCGTCTGGAACAGGTCCGCGAGGGTGCGGCCGACCAGCACCGCGGAGCGGGTCATCGGCAGCGAGCGGAAGCGGTCCACCAGCCCCTTGGTCATGTCCTCCGCGATGCCGGCCGAGGCGCCGGCCACCGCGAAGGTGACGGTCTGGGCGAAGATGCCGGCCATCAGGAACTGGATGTACGTGTGGGAGCTGGAGTTCGTCCCGGGGATCCTGATCGCCCCGCCCATGACGTACGAGAACAGCAGCACGAACATGACCGGCTGCATGAGCCCGAAGACCACGATCTCGGGGATCCGGGACATCCGGCGCAGGTTCCGCTTGGCGACCACCCAGGAGTCGTGCAGGGTGGCGTTCAGACCCCGGCGCTGGGCGGGCACCGCCGCGCCGATGGCGTGCTCGGTGGTGGTGCTCATCTCAGCGCTCCGTTCCGGCCGTGACGGCCTGCTGCTCGGGGCCGCCGCCGTCGGTGCCGTCCGTGCCGCGCGCGCCCCTGCCGCGACCCCGGCCGCCCCGACCGCGCGCCTTGGGGTGTTCGCCGCCGTCCTCCTCGGCCGTCTCCGCGGCGTGGCCGGTGAGGGTGAGGAACACGTCGTCCAGGGTGGGCCGGCGCAGTCCGATGTCGTCGATCTCGATGCCGCGGCCGTCCAGTTCGCGGATGGCGTCGGCGAGCACCCGGGCGCCCCCGCTGACCGGCACGGTGATCCTCCGGGTGTTCCGCTCCACCGCGGGCTCGCCGAGGGCGTAGCCGGACAGCGCGGCGACGGCGTCCGCGACCAGGCCCGGGTCGTGCACCACGACCTCGATCCGCTCCCCGCCGATCTGGGCCTTGAGCTGGTCGGCGGTGCCGCGGGCGATCACCCGCCCGTGGTCCACCACCGCGATGTCGTGGGCGAGGCGGTCGGCCTCCTCCAGGTACTGGGTGGTGAGCAGCAGCGTGGTGCCCTGCTCGACCAGCGTCTCGATGACCTCCCAGAGGGCGAGCCGGTTGCGCGGGTCGAGGCCGGTGGTGGGCTCGTCGAGGAACATCACCGGCGGCCGGACCACCAGCGCCGCCGCGAGGTCGAGCCGGCGGCGCATGCCGCCGGAGTACGTCTTGGCGGTGCGGTCCTTGGCCTCGGTCAGGTTGAACCACTCCAGCAGCTCCAGCGCGCGGGCCTTCGCCGCGCGGGTGCTCATCTGGTAGAGCTCGCCGACCATGGTGAGGTTCTCGAAGCCGGTCAGGTACTCGTCGACCGCCGCGTACTGACCGGACAGCCCGATCAGGCTGCGGACCCGGTTCGGGTGCTCGAGCACGTCGACGCCGGCCACCACCGCGCGGCCGGAGTCGGGGCGGAGCAGGGTGGTGAGGACGCGCACGGTGGTGGTCTTGCCGGCGCCGTTCGGGCCCAGCAGCCCGAGCACCGTCCCCTCGGGGACGTCGAGGCTGACGCCGTCCAGGGCTCGCACGTCACCGAAGGTCTTCACCAGGTTCTCGGCTTGGATGGCTGGCGCCATGGCCTGCCTCATCTCCTCGGACGATTCGGGCACTCTGTCCCACTCTGCCCGGATTTCGGGCATGCGGGCGACTCGGTTCGCGACCGCGGACGCGGACGCGATGTATCGCGAGCGAGCTTGGCAACTCGCGATACATCGCGTCAAGCGGATTTTCACGACCGGCCCCTCCCGACGGGACCCTCCCGGGCGGCCTCTCCGGCGAACCCGCCGCGGCCGGCGCCCGCCGCTGCGGATCCCCGGCACGCCCAGGCCGATCCCCCGCACGCCCAGCCCGATCCCCGGCGCCCTCAGCCGGAGACGACGTACCCCGCGTCCCGGAGCTCGCCGAGCACCAGCGCGCAGTGCTCCGGCCCCTTCGTCTCCAGGTGCAGGTCCACCTCCACCTCGGTCAGCCCGAGCTTCGGGTCGGTCCGCACGTGCGCGACGTCCAGCACGTTGGCGTCCACCCTGGTCAGCACGCCCAGCAAATCCGCCAGCGAACCCGGCTTGTCCGCCAGGCGCACCCGCAGCGACAGGTACCGCCCGGCCGCCGCCAGCCCGTGCCGCAGCACCCGCTGCATCAGCTGGGGGTCGATGTTGCCGCCGGACAGCACGGCCACCACCGGGCCCTCGAAGGAGCCAGGCCGTTCCAGCAGCGCCGCGATCGGCGCGGCTCCGGCCGGCTCGACGACCAGCTTCAACCGCTCCAGGCCGAGCAGCAGGGCCCGTGACAGCGCGTCCTCGGAGACGGTGCGGATGCCGTCCGCCAGCGTGTTGACCACCTCGAAGGGGATGTCCCCCGGGCGTCCTACCATGATCCCGTCGGCCATGGTGGCGTAGCGCTCCAGCGACACCGGCCGCCCGGCCGCCAGCGACGGCGGGTACGCGGCCGCGGCCGCCGCCTGCACCCCCACCACCCGGACGTCCGGCCGCAGCGGTTTGACCGCCGCCGCGATCCCGGCCAGCAGCCCGCCGCCGCCCACCCCGACCAGGATGGTGCGCACCTCGGGGCACTGCTCCAGGATCTCCAGCCCGACGGTCGCCTGTCCGGTGACGACGTCCCAGTGGTCGAAGGGGTGGAGGAACACCGCTCCGGTCGCCTCCGAGTACCGCTGCGCGGCCTGCAGCGCCTCGTCCACGGTGGCGCCGTGCAGCCGGACCTCGGCGCCGTACTCGCGGGTGGCCGCGACCTTCGGCAGCGGCGCCGCGACCGGCATGAAGACCGTCGAGTGCACCCCCAGCAGCGAGGCCGCCAGGGCCACGCCCTGGGCGTGGTTGCCGGCGCTCGCGGCCACCACCCCGCCGGCCCGTTGCACCGGCGAGAGTCCCGCGATCCGCACGTACGCCCCGCGCAGCTTGAACGAGCCGGTGCGCTGCAGGTTCTCGCACTTCAGGTGGACCGGCGAACCGACCAGCCCGGACAGGTGCCGGCTGCTCTCCATCGGGGTCACCCGGGCGACCCCGGCGAGCATCTTCTGGGCCCCGCGGACGTCGTCGAGGGTGAGCGGCCAGTTGTGCATGGCGCCAGCCTACGGCCGGCGGCGCCCCCGACCGGGGACGCCGGGGCTGTTCCCGGGCCCGCCCGGCCCGCGTACGCTGCTGCCTCTGAGCCTCTCTCACCGCACGACGATCGTGAGCCGCGATGACGACGACCTCGCCCCAGGCCACCGACCGAATCGAGCCCGTGCACACCCAACTCCAGTACCAGCTGGCGGTGTTCGCCCGCCGGATGGAACAGGTCCGGACCTCCGGCGGCGGCGTCGGGGCGCTGGACCGGGCCGCCTACCTGCTGCTCGACCGCCTGGACCGGCACGGACCGGCGAACGTCAAGGCGCTGGCCGAGGCGCTCGGCGTGGACTCCTCCACGGTGACCCGCCAGGTCGCCCCGCTGGTCGCGGCCGGGCTGGTCGGCCGGGTCCAGGACCCGGCCGACCGCCGCGCGGTTCGCCTCGCGCTGACCCCCGGCGGCTCCGGTCGGCTCGCCGAAGTCCGGGACGGCCGGGCGGAGTTGACCCGCAGGCTGACGGCCGACTGGCCGCCCGAGGAGCAGCGCGCGTTCTGCGCCCTGCTGGCCCGCTTCAACCACGCCATGGAGACGTACACCGCGGACCGGCAGGGGCAGTGACGGCCGCGTCCGGTCAGCCCAGGGCCTGCTGGAGGTCGGCCAGCAGGTCGTCGATCGACTCGATGCCCACCGAGACGCGCACCAGGTCGGCCGGCACCTCCAGCGGCGAACCGGCCGCCGAGGCGTGGGTCATCCGGCCCGGGTGCTCGATCAGCGACTCCACGCCGCCCAGGGACTCGCCCAGGGTGAACAGCCGGGCGCGGTTGCAGACCTCGACGGCCGACTCCTCGCCGCCCGCGACGCGGAACGAGACCATGCCGCCGAAGGCCTTCATCTGCTTGGCGGCGATGTCGTGGCCCGGGTGCTCGGGCAGCCCCGGGTAGAGCACCTGGCTGACCTTGGGGTGGGCCGCCAGCAGCTCGGCGACCTTCTCCGCGTTGGAGCTGTGCCGGTCCATCCGCACGCCCAGCGTCTTGATGCCGCGCAGCACCAGCCAGGCGTCGAACGGTCCGGAGACGGCGCCCATCGCGTTCTGGTGGTACGCGACCTCCTCGCCCAGCCCGGCCTCGGCCAGCACCAGTGCACCGCCGACCACGTCCGAGTGGCCGCCCATGTACTTGGTGGTGGAGTGCACGACCGCGTCCGCGCCGAGGGCGATCGGCTGCTGCAGGTACGGGCTGGCGAAGGTGTTGTCCACCACCAGCAGCGCGCCGGCGCCGTGCGCGACCTCGGCCAGCGCGGTCAGGTCGGTGATGCCCAGCAGCGGGTTGGACGGCGTCTCCACCCACACCGCGCGGGTGTTGGGGCGCAGCGCGGCGCGGACGTCCTCCAGGTCCTGGGTGTTGGCGACGGAGAACTCGACGCCCCAGCGGGTCAGCACCTTGGCGAACAGCCGGAAGGTGCCGCCGTAGGCGTCGTTGGGGATCACGATGTGGTCGCCCGGCTTGAGGATGGTGCGCAGCAGGGTGTCCTCGGCGGCCAGGCCGGAGGCGAAGGCGAGGCCGCGGGCGCCGCCCTCCAGCGCCGCGAGGCACTCCTCCAGCGCGGTGCGGGTCGGGTTGGCGCTGCGGCTGTACTCGTAGCCGCCCCGCAGGCCGCCCACCCCGTCCTGCTTGTAGGTGGACACCTGGTAGATCGGCGTGACGACGGCCCCGGTCTGGGGGTCTGCTTCCTGACCCGCGTGGATGGCGAGGGTCTCGAAGCCCTGGGGAAGCTGGTGCTCGGTCATGGCTCCGAGCCTAGTGGCCGTACGCCGGGGCGCTCGCCGGAATCCGCGGACGGCCCGGTGCGTTGAACCCTGCGCAGCCCCCTCATCCCCCGGGGGACCGTCGCTACCCGCTGGAGCAGGCCGTGATGTTCAGCCGCCACAAGACCTCGCTCGTCCCTTCCGACCAGGCGCTGCCCGGCCGCCAGGCCCCGGCGTTCGCCCTGACCGAGCCGCACACCGTCCTCGGCCACCCGCTGACCGGGCCGTACCCGGAGGGGCTGGAGGTGGCCGATTTCGGGCTGGGCTGCTTCTGGGGCGCCGAGCGGGTGTTCTGGCAGCTGCCCGGTGTCTGGACGACGCTGGTCGGCTACCAGGGCGGCTACACCCCGAACCCGACGTACGAGGAGGTGTGCAGCGGGCTGACCGGGCACACCGAGGCGGTGCGGGTG
This sequence comes from Kitasatospora sp. NPDC048194, assembly GCF_043202455.1. Taxonomy (NCBI): domain Bacteria; kingdom Bacillati; phylum Actinomycetota; class Actinomycetes; order Kitasatosporales; family Streptomycetaceae; genus Kitasatospora; species Kitasatospora sp. NPDC048194. Next base: position 10,675 of record NZ_JBIDAK010000001.1, on the reverse strand, counting down.
GTGTTCGACCCCGCGGTGGTCTCCTACGAGCGGCTGCTGAAGGCCTTCTGGGAGGCCCACGACCCGACGCAGGGCAACCGCCAGGGCAACGACGTGGGGACGCAGTACCGCTCGGCGGTCTACACCCACTCCCCCGCCCAGGCCGCCGCCGCGACCTCCTCGCGGGACGCCTTCCAGCCCGCGCTGACGGCGCTCGGCCACGGCCCGATCACCACCGAGATCGCCCCGGCCGGCCCGTTCTACCCGGCCGAGCCGTACCACCAGCAGTACCTGTCCGAGGCCAAGAACCGCAACGGCTACTGCGGTCTCGGCGGTACCGGCGCCTCCTGCCCGATCGGCGTCGCCCGCACCCAGGGCTGACCGGGGCCGGGCAAGGGTCGCCCGCACCCGGGGCCGGACCGAGCCGGCTCCGGGTCGGCCGCGTTCCGGCCGGGTCCGGCCGGGGCCGGCCGCCGGAGGTGCCCGCTGCCCCGGGCCGGGCGCAGACTGGAATGGCCAGCAGGGCCGGCCCGGTGCCGCGCCGGCGGCCGGGCCGCCCCCGTGGAGAGGAGTGCGCCATGTCCGGTCTGGTCCGCAAGAGCTTCGACGCCCCCGAGGAAGTCCGCCCCTTCGAGGAGGGCAAGGGAGAACTCCGCCTGATCAACGTGGACACCGGTCCGGTCGGCCGGGCCGTGTTCCAACCGGGGTGGCAGTGGTCCAAGCACGTGAAGCCGATCGCGAAGACCGACAGCTGCCAGGCGCCCCACATGGGGTACGTGATCTCCGGCCGGATGAAGATCGTCATGGACGACGGGCAGGAGGCCGAGTTCGGCCCCGGCGACTTCATGGTCTGCCCGCCCGGCCACGACGCCTGGGTGCTGGGCGACGACCCGTGCCTGATCGTCGACTGGCAGGGGTACGCGGACTACGCGAAGCGCTGACGGGCCCGGTCGCGCCCGCCGGGCGGCCCCGCGATCGGCTCCCTGCGGTCACCTGGCGCCGCCCGCCCCGGGCGGGCGGCGAGGGCCTGCCCGGGACGGTGTTCCCGGCTGGCCCCGGGGCGGTGTCCCGGGCTGACGCTCAGACGGCGCTGCCGGCCTTCCACTCGGCCCAGCTCAGGTTCCAGCCGTTCAGGCCGTTGTCGGGAGCGACGGTCTTGTCGCCCGAGTTCACGACCTCGACCACGTCGCCGACCATCGAGGACTTGTAGAACTTGTAGCCGTCCGTGCCGCTGTCCTGCGCGCCCTTGGCGTCCTGCAGGCCGACGCAGCCGTGGCTGGTGTTCTGGCTGCCGAAGATCGACGGCGAGGACCAGTAGTTGCCGTGGATGAAGGTGCCCGAGGTGGTGAGGCGCTGGGCGTGCGGCACGTCGGCGATGTCGTACTCGCTGCCCAGGTTGACGGTCTGCGAGTTCATCCGGGTCTGGGTGAACTGCTCGGAGATGACCATCTTGCCGCCCCAGGTGGTGTGCTCGGGGGCGCCGCCGGAGATCTTGTAGACGGCGGTGACCTGGCCGTCCGTGGTGACGGTGAGCTTCTTGGTGGCGAGGTCTGCGACGCTGGTCTGGGCGCGGCCGATGGTGAAGCTCACGTCCTTGGACTGGGTGCCGTAGACGCCCTTCGCGCCCTCGACGTCCTTGAGCCGGAGCTTGAGGGTGACCTTGGTGCCCTTGGCCCAGTACTCCTGCGGGCGGAAGTCGAGCCGGGTGCTGGAGAACCAGTGCCCGACGATCTCGACGCCCGGCTCGGCCGTGACGGTGATCGCCTGCTGGACGGCCTTGCGGTCGGTGATCGGCTTGCTGAAGTTGATCGAGACCGGCATGCCCACGCCGACCGTCGAGCCGTCCTCGGGGGTGAAGTAGCCGACGAAGGTGTTGGCCGGGGTCGCCGTGGTGAAGGTCGCGTTGGCGTCCGCCTCCAGCTTGTCCTTGTCGACGGCGGTGGCGGTGACGGAGTACTTGGTGCCACTGGCCGGGGCGGCGGCCGAGGTCCAGCCGGTGTTGTCGGCGGAGAGCTGGCCGGCCAGTTCCTTGCCGGTGGAGTCGGTGACCTTGACGCTGCTCAGGGTGCCGTTGCTGACGGTCACCTTGACCGGCTCGCTGAAGCTGGCGCCGGTGGCGCCGTCGGCCGGGGTGACGGTGATCACGGCGGCCGAGGTCTTCGGCGTGCTGCCGCCGCCGCCCGAGCCCTGGCTTCCGCCGGCCCCGGAGCCGCCGCTCCCGCTGCCGCCGCCGCTGTTGTCGTTGCAGGCCGCCAGCAGCATGACCGGCGCGCCGATCAGGCCCGCGAGCACTCCGCGTCGGCTCCAGTTGCTTCCGGCCACCCGCCCCTGACCGTCCCGTGCCGTCACGTCGCGTCTCCCTGCTGATCACCCGGGCATTTACGGATACAAAAACGCAATCCGCCCGGCCGCGGTTCCATCACCGAAGGGTAAGCGATCGTATGAGATGACCCAACTTCCCGACGAACAGGGAGGAAACGCCCAGCCGCCGAGGCGGACCGGGCGTTTCCGAGCGGTGACGGCAGGGCGGCGCTACTCGGCCGACTCCTCCACGGAGTACTCGTCCCACTCCTCGTTCTCGGGGTCGAACTCGGTCTGCGCCGACTCCCAGGTCGCCGAGGCGAGCTCGACGCCCGGCACGTCGCCGAGCAGCGCGACGGGGTCGATGAAGTGGGCGAGCGAACCCGACGGGTCCACCTCGATGGCCTCGACGGACTGGGCCCGCTCCTCGTCGTCGAGGTACTCGTCCTCGGCCACCTGCTGCAGGGCGGCCGCCTTGAGCGCGCCCTCGTCGGTGATCTCCGCGATCAGCTCGATCCTGAGCTTGACGTAACGCGGGGCGTCCTGGTCGGTCGTTTCAGTGCTGGTCATGCGTGCGAGCGTACGGGACCGCGGGCCCGTCGGCGCGCACGGCCGGGAAGGGGCGCCGGAAATCGCCGGGGCCCGCCGAAGGACCGGCGCGCGGGGGGCGGCGGGGGCGTACGGAAGGGACCGGCCCTCGATGGAGGACCGGTCCCTTCCGTCCGCGCGCCTCCCCCACCCGGGAGCCGCGCGGACGCGCCGTTCGGCGCGGTGTGCGCCGCGGGAACCGCCGCACCCTGTCGACCGGCCGGAGCCGGACAGGGGCGGGACGACGGCGCCTCCCGCGGAGGGCCCCTCCCTCCGATGCCGGTCGGGGAGGGCGGACACGGCGGCCGGGTCAGGACCGTCCGACGTGTCCGGAGCCGACCGCGTCCACCGGGGAGCCGCTCCCGGTGGTCCACCGCCGTCTCGCTCGGCGTCTTGCCGTTGACCACCACGATGCCGGAGCGTTGTTAACCCCGTGCTGCGGTCAGGTGACGCGGGTGTACCACTTCGCCCGTGGACGAACCCGGCCGGATCCGCCACGGGCGAAGGAGGGTGACCGGGCGTCAGTGCGCGCTGCGGGTGGCCAGGAAGCCCAGCAGGTCCTGCCGGGTGACGATGCCGTGCGGCTTGCCCTCCACCAGCACGACCGCCGCGTCGGCCTTCTCCAGCACGGTCATCAGGTTGGTGACGGTCTCGCCGGAGCCGACCACCGGCAGCGGCTTGGACATCACCTTGTCGAGGGTGTCGGTGAGCTCGATCTCCTTCGCGAAGACGCCCTCCAGCAGCAGCTTCTCCGCCACCGAGCCGATCACCTCGCCGGCCATGATGTCCGGGTGCCCGGCGCCCGGGGAGACCACCGGCATCTGCGAGACGCCGTACTCGCGCAGCACCCGGACCGCCTCGGCGACCGTCTCGTTCGGGTGCATGTGGACGAACTGCGGGATGCCGCCCTGCTCGATGGCCTCCTTGCGGGCCAGCACCTCGCCGATGTGGGCCTCGTCGGTGGACGAGGGCAGGAAGCCGTAGTCGGCCATCCAGTCGTCGTTGAAGATCTTCGACAGGTAGCCGCGGCCGCCGTCCGGCAGCAGCACGACCACGACGTCGTCGGGCCCGAGCTCACGGGCCACCTCCAGCGCGGCCACCACGGCCATGCCGCAGGAGCCGCCGACCAGCAGGCCCTCCTCCTTGGCCAGGCGGCGGGTCATCTGGAACGAGTCCTTGTCGGAGACGGCGACGATCCCGTCCGCGACGCTGCGGTCGTAGGCGGTCGGCCAGAAGTCCTCACCGACGCCCTCGACCAGGTACGGACGGCCGGTGCCGCCGGAGTAGACCGAGCCCTCCGGGTCGGCGCCGATCACCTTGACCTTGCCGCCGGAGACCTCCTTCAGGTAGTTGCCGGTGCCCGAGATGGTGCCGCCGGTGCCGACGCCGGCCACGAAGTGGGTGATCCGGCCCTCGGTCTGCTCCCACAGCTCCGGCCCGGTGGAGTGGTAGTGCGAGGCCGGGTTGTCCGGGTTGGAGTACTGGTCCGGCTTCCAGGCGTTCGGGGTCTCGCGCACCAGGCGGTCGGAGACGTTGTAGTAGGAGTCCGGGTGCTCCGGGGCGACGGCGGTCGGGCAGACGACCACCTCGGCGCCGTACGCACGCAGGGTGTTGATCTTGTCGGTGGACACCTTGTCGGGGCAGACGAAGATGCACTTGTAGCCCTTCTGCTGGGCCACGATCGCCAGGCCGACACCGGTGTTGCCGGAGGTGGGCTCGACGATGGTGCCGCCCGGCTTGAGGGCCCCCGAGGCCTCGGCGGCCTCGATCATGCGCATCGCGATGCGGTCCTTCACCGAGCCGCCGGGGTTGAAGTACTCGACCTTCGCCAGCACTGTCGCGCTGATGCCCTCGGTGACCTTGTTGAGCTTGACCAGCGGCGTGTTGCCGACCAGGTCGATGATCGAGTTGTGGTACCGCACGGGGGTCCTCCCGGTCTTTGGGCATGCGAGTGCATTCGGTTCGGTACTGCAAAGCCTAGGGCGTGGGCGGCGCCCCGGGATTCCCCTCGGGCGCAGCTCCCCCAATGGCCCACCCGCGCCGCCGCCCCCGGTAGCCGCACCCGCCATCCGGGTAAGAGCGCTGTGCAGGCACTGCCGTGTCCCCCGAGGGGGCGGCACGAGGACGCGAAGGGGGCACCGGATGCCAGGCGCACAGGACTCGCGGGCCCGGGTGGCCCGGCGGATCGCCACCGCGGCGGCGTACGGCGGCGGCGGCCTCGGCCTGATCGGCGTGGGCCTGGTCGGCCTGCTGCTGACCGAGAGCAAGCTCGCCATCCAGGCCATCGGCATCCTGGAGACCCTCCCGCCCAAGGCCGACGGCGTCTACGGCGAGGCCTTCGCCGACCGCGCCGCCGCTCCCCAGCCGCCGCTGGTGCTGGCCGTCCTCGGCGACTCGACCGGGGCCGGCCTGGGCGTGGCACGCGCCCGCGAGACCCCGGGCGCCCTGCTGGCCGCGGGCCTGGCCTCGGTGGCCGAGCGCCCGGTGCGGCTGGTCAACGTGGCCCGCTCCGGCGGCCGCTCCGCCGACCTCTCCGGCCAGCTGGAGCAGGCCCTGCCGCACCACCCGGACATCGCCGTGATCATGATCGGCGCCAACGACGTGACCCGGCACAGCCCGGCCCAGGACGCCGTCCGCCGGCTCGGCGAGGCCGTGGCCGCCCTGCGCGCCAACGGCTGCGAGGTGGTGGTGGGCACCTGTCCGGACCTCGGGACGATCAAGCCGGTGCGCCCGCCGCTGCGCTGGGTGGCCCGCCGGCTCAGCCGCCAGCTGGCCGCCGCGCAGACCATCGCGGTGGTGGAGGCGGGCGGCCGCACCGTCTCGCTGGGTTCGCTGCTGGGCCCGGAGTTCGCCGCCCGGCCCGAGATGTTCGCCGCCGACCGCTACCACCCCTCCGCCCAGGGCTACGCCACCGCCGCGATGGCCGTCCTGCCCTCGGTCTGCGCGGCGCTCGGCCTGTGGCCGGAGGAGGAGCGCCCGAGCGCCCCCGTCCCGGGCGAGGCCGTGCTGCCGGTCGAGGTGGCCGCCGCGGCGGCCGCCGGGCGGGAGGGCACCGAGGTGGCGGCCGTGGGCGCGGAGGGCGCGGGCCGGCGCTGGGCCCTGCTGCGGCACCGGCTGCGGGTCGGCCCGCCGGGCCCGGAGAGCGGTCGGGCGGGCGACCGGGGCCAGGGCGCGGGACCGGGGAATACGTCGGCCAGCTCACACGCTGGAGCCGGTGACGCTTGAGCTACCAAGCGGTAGCTTTCCTCCGGACCGCCGGTCCGCCGTAACCCAGCGAGGAGCCCGCCATGCCCGAAGCCGTCATCGTCAGCGCCGCCCGTTCGCCGATCGGCCGGGCCTTCAAGGGCTCGCTCAAGGACGTCCGCCCGGACGACCTGACCGCCCACATCATCCAGGCCGCCCTGGCCAAGGTCCCGCAGCTCGACCCGCGCGAGATCGACGACCTGATGCTCGGCTGCGGCCTGCCCGGCGGCGAGCAGGGCCACAACCTGGCCCGCATCGTGGCGGTGCAGATGGGCATGGACTACCTGCCCGGCACCACCATCACCCGCTACTGCTCCTCCTCGCTGCAGACCACGCGCATGGCGCTGCACGCGATCAAGGCCGGCGAGGGCGACGTCTTCCTCTCCGCCGGTGTGGAGACCGTCTCGCGCAGCGTCAACGGCACCTCCGACGGCCTGCCCGGCACCATGAACCCGCTCTTCGACGAGGCCCAGGCGCGCACCAGGAAGCGCGCCGAGGAGGGCGGCGGCGAGTGGCACGACCCGCGCGAGGACGGCCTGCTGCCGGACGCCTACATCGCGATGGGCCAGACCGCCGAGAACCTGGCCGCGCTCAAGGGCATCACCCGCGCCGAGCAGGACGAGTTCGGCGTCCGCTCGCAGAACCTCGCCGAGGCCGCCATCAAGGCCGGCTTCTGGGAGCGCGAGATCACCCCGGTCACCCTGCCGGACGGCACCGTGGTCAGCACGGACGACGGCCCGCGCGCCGGCGTCACGCTGGAGGGCGTCTCCGGTCTGAAGCCGGTCTTCCGCCCGGACGGCACCGTCACCGCCGGCAACTGCTGCCCGCTGAACGACGGCGCCGCGGCGCTGGTCATCATGTCCGACACCAAGGCCCGGGAGCTCGGCATCACCCCGCTCGCCCGGGTGGTGTCCACCGGCGTCAGCGCCCTCTCCCCGGAGATCATGGGCTACGGCCCGGTCGAGGCGTCCAAGCAGGCGCTCAAGCGCGCCGGCCTGACCATCGGCGACATCGACCTGGTCGAGATCAACGAGGCCTTCGCGGCCCAGGTGATCCCCTCCTACCGGGACCTCGGCGTCGACCTGGACAAGCTGAACGTGAACGGCGGCGCCATCGCCGTCGGCCACCCCTTCGGCATGACCGGCGCCCGCATCACCACCACGCTGATCAACTCCCTGCAGTGGCACGACAAGCAGTTCGGGCTGGAGACCATGTGCGTCGGCGGCGGCCAGGGCATGGCCATGGTCATCGAGCGCCTCAGCTGACCACGGGGAGCCGCTCCCGGGGGTCTGGACCACCCGTTTGGAGTGACCTAGCGTAATTGAGGGCCGGATCACACCGAGAGGTCGATCCGGCCCTCTTCCTGTTCGTTTCCGACCCGGAAATCGACAGTACGGAGCGGATCAACTCCGCTGCGTAGAACGGTTTTACCTAACAATTTGGGGACAAGAGCGAAAGTTCTGGACGAATTAGACATTCGCCACTGCGGTCACAGCCCCCGATGCGGCAGTGTGGAGACGTAACCCCGTCCCGCTCCTCGCTAGGAGTACGTTCCGTGAGCGCCGTCTACACCATCCTGCTGCTGATCCTGATCGCCGTGTCGAGCGCCGTCCTGCTCCACCTGCGGGGAGTCTCCCGCCGGTTGGACGCGCAGGCCGCGACCCGGACGGCACCCGCACCGGTCGACGAGGCCGCGATACGCCGGGCCGTCACCGAGGCGCTCGCCGCCGACCGCGAGCGGGAGATCACCGAGGCCCGGGCCTTCTGGGCCGAGCAGGAGGCCCGCGCGGCCGAGGACGCGCCACTGTTCGACTCCCCCTTCACCGGGGCGTTCACCGGCACCGACGAGTGGCCGCTGTTCTTCCCCCGCCCCATCGGCCCGCAGGACGCCGCGGACAACGCCGGGACGATGGACCCGGAGTTCGGCGAGGCGCTGCGCGCCGCGCTGGAGGACCTGCTCGACGACGGCGGCACCGGCCCGGCCGCGCCCGGCCCCGAGGGCGGCGCCCCGCTGCGCCCCGGCCACCCGCTCGGCGAGGCCGGCAAGGACGTCCAGTCCCGGCGCGAGGCCGACCTGCTGGCCACCGGCCTGGAGGCCGGACTGCTGGACGCCGAGCCCGCCGTGGACGACGCCCCGGTCGCCGCGCCCGACCCGCGCCGCCACCCCTCCCACCCCGACTTCGTGCCCAGCCAGGCGCCCTCCCGCGAGTGGACCGACACCCGGCTGACCGCCCTCGCCGAGCAGGCCGTCGCCCTGGTCGACGTCCGCCCGGGCCCGATGGGCACCCTGGACGTGTACGCCTTCGCCGACGGCACCACGCTGTGCGTGGCCCCGGGCGACCGCGAGGCCGCCTACCGGCTGATCGACGCGGTCCGCGCCGGTGAGCACGTCCGGCTGCTCGGCGGCTCGCGCTTCTCCGGCTCGTACTCGCTGACCTTCTCCACCGACGAGGAGGCCGTCTACGTGCTCGCCGACCGCGTGGTCGCCAGCATCTGACACCGGATCACGCGCACCGCTCCCATGCGGCGGGTCCGAAGGCCGGCCGGGTCACGGGGTTACCGACCCGGCCGGCCTTCGGCGTACCCGCCCCCCGGGAGGCCTCAGGCGCAGAGCGCGGCCGTCTCCCGCACCGCGGCCACCGCCCGGGCCAGCACCTCGTCCACGGCCACCGGCCCCTCCGGCAGCGCCAGCTCGGCGCTCCCGGGCAGCGCCGCCAGTGCGGCCGCCAGGTCGTGGCCGGCGACGGCCAGCTGGTCCCCGACCGCGAAGGGCCCGGCGTCCGGGAACTCCCGCCCGGCGGCCTCCCCCTCCGCGGCCAGCGCCAGCGCGGCCAACCGCCGGGCCAGCGCCAGCACCGCGGCGGCACGCGAGGCGTGCCCCGGCACCGCCCCCAGCAACCTGCTCTGCGGCAGCGAGCGGAAACGATCCGCCAGGGAGTCCACGGCTTCGACCAGGGGTTGAACGTCACGCATGCAGAGCAGCCTAGGGGCTGTTCCGGCCTGGACGCCGCCGGGCCCCGGAGCGGTTCGCTCCGGGGCCCGGCGGCAGTGGTGAGGGCGAGGGTGCGTCAGTCGTCGCCGCGCAGGATCGCGATCAGCCGCAGCATCTCCATGTAGATCCAGACCAGCGACAGGGTCAGCCCGAAGGCGGCCCGCCAGGACTCGCGCTGCGGAGCCCCCTGGGCGATGGCCGTCTCGATCTCCGCGAAGTCCAGCGACAGGAAGAACGCGCCGAGGCCGACGCCGACCAGGCCGACCACGATGCCGAGCGGGCCCGAGCGCAGGCCCATGTCGGCGCCGAAGGCCGTCGCGACGACGTTGACCAGCATCAGCAGCACGAAGCCCATGGCGACCGCGATGCCGACCCGGGTGTAGCGGGCGGTGACCCGGATCCTGCCGCTCTTGTAGGCGAACAGCATCGCTGCGAAGACCGCCGCCGTACCCAGCACCGCCTGGATCACGATGCCGTTCAGGATGGTGTTCAGCGCGTGCGACCACGCGCCCATCGCGAAGCCCTGGAGAGCCGCGTACAGCAGGATCAGCGGCGGGCTGACGCTGCGCTTGAAGGAGGCCACCAGGCCGACCACCATGGCCACGACGCTGGCGGCGATCGCGAAGCCGTAGTTCTCGAAGGGCAGCGCGAACCAGGCCACCGCGCCGGCTGCGACCAGGGTGAGCAGCGTCATGGCGGTGCGGGCGACCACGTCGTCGAGCGTCATCCGCCCGGTGGCCGCCGGGCCGGCGGACGGCCCGTTGTACAGGTCGTACAGCTGCTCGTCCGTCAGCGGGCCCTGCCCCTGCGGCTGGGCGTAGGGGGTGCCCGCGTACGGGTTTCCGTACGGGCTCCCGGCCTGCGCGGTGGTACCGAACCCCGCGTAGCCGGGCTCGCGGGTGAAGGACCCCTCCCGCGAGAAGACCGGGTTGCTGCTTCTCATTGCTCATTCCCTCCGTGGCGGCACTGCACCGCCCCGCGCACCAGGGTAATGGCTTGGCAAAGGATTCGGGATACGCCGCGAGGAGGATCCGTCGAACGTCTCGCGGCGGGGACGCCGACGGCGCCCCCGCGGGTCGAGTGGTGCCCGGAGCCGGACTCGAACCGGCACGGCCTCGCGGCCAAGCAGTTTTAAGCTGCCCGTGTCTGCGTTCCACCATCCGGGCGTCCTGCGAAAGCACCCCTGAGCCTAGTCGCCCGGCTCACCCTTTCGCATGTTCCCGGCCCGGGAAGTTGTCATGTTTCCTTGCCATCTGACGAACAGTTCGAGATTTCGGCCACGAAGCACAGCGATCCGGCCACCGGGCCCGCCTCAGGGTCACCGTCATACCGCAGGAGGACGGCCCTGCCCCTCCCGTACGCCCGGCGGTGGTGGGACCAACCGTTCGACGGAGCGACGCCAGACCATGATCACACCCCGGAGCATGGAGGTACGCGTCAGTCAGCCAGCAAGGAGAGCACCCCGTGACCACGTCGACCGCCACCGCCGTCCGCACCGCGGCCGCCCGCGCCACCGGCCTGAACAAGGTCTACGGGGAGGGGGAGACCCGCGTCGTCGCCCTCGACGACGTC